>CAZOWD010000257.1:0-2663 GCA_964583225.1 uncultured Verrucomicrobiales bacterium
GCCCTCGTATAAGCCAAGCAAAAGGCCCGCAAAACGACCCAGTTATACACCTGCGAAGCCTCAGTATAAACCGACAACTCGGCCAGCTTATAAAAAGCCTACGCCTCGTTATAAACCAACGACGTCTCGTCCAAGCTACAAACCAGCTTCTCGGCCGACTGTGAGACCCGCTTACAAACCTTCAAAACCTCAGTATAAGCCTGCTCCTAGAGCGACCTATAAAAAGCCCACGTATCAACCGACGAATCGGGCAACGTATAAAAAATCTGCAACGCGCTACAAATCGGCGCCGATGCCGAGCTATAAGAAGTCGGCATCGAGCTACAAGCCTTCTTCACGGGGTTTGAATCAGCCAAAGAAGCACTATAAAAAATGAAACTATTTTTTGAGAGCTTCAGCAGCAGCGCCTAGAATGTTATTGAACCCTGGTTTGACGGCAGCTTTGAGCGAGGCCTCAGCGAGTTTGGCGCTGGCGTCTCGCATAGCTTGTCCATATTTTTCACGGAGTTCTTTTTCCTCTTCAGCCGTTGGCTTGGGCAGTGCGTCCATGGCGGTTTTGATTTTATCCATTTTTTTATGAATGGCATCGATTTTGGGTTTGGCTGCTTCGGCGGAAGCTTTATCGGTTACCGTGTTGAGAACCTCGGTAAGTTGGTTCATCTGGTCGATCATATCCGCAGTCAGCGATGCGTGGGTCTTTTTTCCACAGGAGGTGAAGAACAGCGGAAGAATCAGGAAAATGAATAAAGTTCTGAGTGTTTTTTTCATAATAAATGTAGGGGGTGAGGTGACGAATTAGAGGAGGTTAAACGATTGCTGCAGCTATAGCTTCGGCCATAGCGACGGTGCCGACTTTTTCTTCTCCGTCGCGACCCGTGTAGAGGTCGATGGTGCGGAGTCCGTTATCGATGGCCGTGTTCACTGCGGCTTCAATCGCGGTGGCTGCTTCGTTTTCGCCTAATGAATATCTCAACATCATGGCGATGGAGAGGATTTGAGCGATGGGGTTTGCGATACCTTGACCTGCGATGTCGGGTGCTGATCCGCCGGAAGGTTCATACATGCCGTAGTAGAGTCCGTTGTCTGATTGGTTGCCGAGCGATGCGCTAGGAAGCATGCCGAGCGAGCCCGAGATCATGGCTATTTCATCGGAAATGATGTCGCCGAAGAGGTTGCCTGTAACGAGAACGTCAAACGAAGCGGGAGCTTTCACCATTTGCATGGCTGCGTTATCCACATAGAGGTGGGAGAGTTCGACTTCGGGGAAATCTTTGGCTACTTCCTCGACGGTTTGGCGCCAGAGGATGGAGTTTTGGAGGACGTTTGCTTTGTCAATTGAGCAAAGGCGCTTGTCGCGAGTCATGGCTGCCGTGAAGGCAATCCGGCAGATTCGCTCGATCTCGCTTTTTTTGTAAACCATGGTATCGATGGCTACTGTGTCGCCCTCGATCTCGGTGATGCTTTTGGGTTGTCCAAAGTAGATACCTCCCGTGAGTTCGCGCACGCAGAGAACATCAAATCCATTTGGAATGAGTTCATTTTTGACAGGAGATGCGTGGGTGAGCGATGGCAGGCAAACGCCTGGTCGAAGGTTTGCGAAGAGGTTGAACTTTTTGCGAAGCGGAAGAAGAGCGCCACGTTCGGGTTGTTCATCGGGGGGGAGATTGACCCATTTGGGACCACCGACAGAGCCAAAGAGGATGGCGTCGGATTTTTCACAGGACGCAATGGTTTCCTCGGGGAGCGGGCATCCTTTGGCATCGATAGCGGCGCCTCCGACGAGTTGGACATCTTTCTCAATGGCGATGGAGAATTTTTTTTCTACGGCATCGAGCACGAGTAATGAAGCGTCCATGACTTCGGGGCCAATGCCGTCGCCGGCGAGAATGGTGATTTTATGGCTGGAAGGAGCGGTCTGTGACATGGCGGGAGGATTATGGGGGATGGCGTAAGTTTCAAGTTTTATTCGTGCGAACATTGGTTTGACGTGTATATGCTCGCGCGCGTGGAGATACTGATTCATTTACTTTGGCTGACGGGAGCACTTGTGATGCTCTACTATGGGGCGGAGTGGCTTGTGGACGGAGCTTCAAAAATTGCGTTGGGGATGGGGATTTCTCCTTTGGTGGTTGGGCTGACCGTCGTGGCTTTTGGCACAAGTATGCCCGAGTTGCTGGTTTGTTTGAAAGCAAACACGCCTGAGATAATCACTGTGCCTGCGGGGTGGATCGGGTATCATTTGGTGGCGGATGCGGGGAGCTCGGATATAGCTTTGGGGAATATTATCGGCTCTAACATCTTTAACGTGGCTTTGATTTTGGGGGTAGGTGCGTTGATCCGCCCCATCGTGATTCATTCGCAGCTGATTCGTCGAGAAATGCCGATATTGATTATTTGTTCGGTTGTGTTTGTGGGTATGATGTCGGATATGAAAATTGCTCGCTGGGAGGGAGGGCTTTTATTTCTTGGGATATTATTGTATGTGGTTTCGAGTATTTGGAGGGCTAAACACGCCAAAAATACGCAGCAATTTGATGAGGAGTTTGAAGCACCTGAGAGAGGAAAGTTTTTTATCCCTAAAAATATGGGGCTTGTTGTTGTGGGGATTTTAACTTTGGTGTTGGGAGCTCATTTTCTGGTGGATCACGGGGAATCGCTGGCGC
>CAZOWD010000258.1:0-2657 GCA_964583225.1 uncultured Verrucomicrobiales bacterium
GAAGTGCTCCGTCGATGATGTAGTTATGTTTGCTGATTGAAGAAATCTGGCTGAGTGCAACGATGTATTCTCCTCCTGGAAGATTCGCTTGCCAAAACCGGCGGGGGCCGGGCGCTTCTGCAACGTTATTTTGAGCGGAGTTCCTTTTGTTTTGCGCGGTGGCTTGCGGGGTGAACGTGAGTAAGATTAGAGAGAAGAGCGTGAGCAATAGGTAGTTTTGTTTCATGGTGTGAGTTCAGATTTTGTTGGGGTGGTGAAAGCTTTAAGAAATTCTCCTCAAATCCTTGATAAAGAAAAGGGAAAAAGCTAGCCTCCCGCCCGAGATGGCAAATTACCGACCAAATGTGGCCGCGCTTATTATCAATCGGAAGGGGAAGCTTCTGGTGTGTGAGCGTATTGATAGCAAGGGAGCTTGGCAGTTTCCTCAAGGTGGTGTGGATCCAGGAGAAAAACCGAAAAAGGCACTTTTTCGAGAAATTAAAGAAGAGATTGGTCTGCCAAAAACAGCTTACAAGATCATCCAGAAACGTAGCGGGTATTCGTATCTTTACTCTAAGCCTGTGAAAAAAAAGGGGGTGGAGTATGATGGTCAGGAGCAAACGTATTATTTGTGTCGGCTCAAAAAATCGGCTCCCAAAATAGATCTCGATCAAAAAATACCAGAGTTTTCCAATTACAAATGGATTAAACCTCGGGATTTTAAGCTAAAGTGGCTCCCTGAGTTTAAGCGTCAGGTGTATCGGGCCGTGATGCTGGATTTCTTTGGTGTGCGTTTGTAGTATTCGAGGTGTTGACGCGTGATTAAGGCTGTTGTTTCTTGATTGCTGGATAAAAATCTTGCTTCTGAGGGAATTGAGGTTATGAGTCGTGCCCTTTCCCCCAAAGATATAATATCAAATTATTGACTATTAAATATTATGAGTTTTTTACCAGAACCCTTCCAACATCCTTACGAGATCAATCCTAAATACAAAAAAAGCACTGTTTATTTCAGCTCTGAGTTTGCGATTGATCAATCTCTTAAAATTTATTCTGGAGGACTCGGTTTCCTTGCAGGATCACACATGCGCAGCGCGTATGATTTGAAGCAAAACCTGATCGGAATCGGCATTCTTTGGTCATACGGGTATTACAACCAAGTGCGCGGTGAAGATCGTGGTATGTTGGTGCAGAAAAACCGCAAATTTTATTATTTCCTTCAGGACACAGGGATCAAATACACCATCAAAATCCACGGCGCAAACGTTTGGGTGAAGGTGATGTATCTTCCAGCCGAAACATTTGGAACGGCTCCTATGTTCTTCTTAACTACGGATATCGACGAAAACGACTACATGTCTCGGACGATTTCTCACCAGCTTTACGATGCTGATTTCTTGACTCGTATTGCACAATACATCCTTCTCGGAGTTGGTGGAGCTACCTTGCTTGAGCATCTTGGTGTAGACCCTGACGTTTGGCACCTCAATGAAGCGCACGCACTCTCTGCAGCGTTTCATGTTTATAACAAACATAACCGTTCACTTGATGAGGTGAAGAAGCGTTTTGTCTTTACCACACACACTCCTGTGGAGGCTGGTAACGAGAAATCAAGCTTTGATCTTCTGTATAAGTTTAGCTTCTTTGGTGATATGCCACGCGATGAAGCTTATGAAATCAGTGGAGTTCAGGGAGATGAATTTAGCCACTCACTCGCAGCGCTTCGTTTAAGCCGGAAAGCTAACGCTGTTTCCAAACTTCACGGTGTTGTTTCTCGTGAGATGTGGAAAGATGCAGAAGGTATTTGTGAAATTGATCACATCACCAACGCTCAGAATAAAAAATACTGGGTCGATGCGAAGATGGAAAAAGCCCGCGTTGCTGGCGACCTCAAGGCACTTGCCAAGCGGAAGCGTGAGTTGAAAGTAAAACTTTTCAAAGAAGTGGCAAATCAGACTGGACGTCTGATGGATCCCGATGTGTTGACCATCGTTTGGGCTCGTCGCTTTGCTGGTTACAAGCGTGCTGATTTGATTACGCGCGATATCGCACAATTTGAAGCGATGTTGAAAAATGCGGATCGTCCCGTGCAGGTGATCTGGGCAGGTAAGCCGTTCCACAAAGATTTTGGAGCCATCGATATGTTTAATAAGCTTATTCATATCACGCAGCAGTATAAGGCTGCTACTGTCTTGGTGGGTTATGAACTCGCTCTTTCTAAGCTGTTGAAAGATGGATCAGACCTCTGGTTGAACAACCCGATCGTGACTCTCGAAGCATCCGGAACCTCCGGTATGACCGCAGCCATGAACGGAAGTGTCAACTTTTCAACTTTCGATGGTTGGGTGTGTGAATTTGCTAAGGATGGAGAGAACTCTTTCATCATTCCTGAGGCAGATCGTTCACTTTCTCCTGAAGCCCGCGACGAGCATGACCGTTTAGGTTTCTACCAGACGCTCGAAACTCGCATTCTCCCAGCTTATTACGGAGAAAACCAAGACGATTGGTGGAAGATCGTGTTGAACAGCATGAACGATGTGGTTCCATTCTTCGACTCCAGCCGTATGGCTGATGAGTATTACACGAAAATGTATCTTGCTGGGGAGTAAAAACTCTCTCTAGATTTAACTTTAAACAAAAACTGGATGCCTTTGCGGTGTCCAGTTTTTTGCATTTAT
>CAZOWD010000259.1:0-2638 GCA_964583225.1 uncultured Verrucomicrobiales bacterium
CCACCACAACGCTGCCGTGTTTGGAAATACGCCCCACATCATTTCGTGCCAAATCCACCAACATGAGGTGCTCGGCACATTCTTTTTTATCCGCCAAAAGATCGGCGGCTAGAGCGTCATCTTCCTCTGGCGTTTTTCCTCTCCAGCGCGTTCCAGCAATCGGGCGAATATCGATGCGCCCCTTGATCGAACGCACGTGCACTTCTGGCGAACTTCCCACCAAAGCAAACCCATCCATTTGTAAAATAAACATATACGGCGATGGATTTACGTGCCGCAAAGCACGGTAAAGATCCACTGGCGATCCATCAAAGTCTGTCTCAAACCGCTGGCTAGGCACAATCTGAAAAGCATCACCCGCCGTGATGTATTCCTTCGCCTTCACCACCATCGTTTCGTATTCTTCTTGGGTTGTGTTACTCCGAGCCGCAGGAGTTTCATAAGAAGCTAACCCATTTAGCGGTTTGATGTGTAAAGGAGTATCAAGTTTTTTAATCATCCCCGAAAGTCGATCACAAGCGTCGGCATAGGCGGCGTCTGGTGTGTCAAACTCATCGATAAACGCATTTGCCACCACCAAGATTCGGCGGAGTAAATGGTCAAAAATAATCAGGTTATCTGCGATGATAAATAAAGCATCTGGCAAACCGAGTTCGTCTTTGGCTGCGGGTTCAATACTAGGCTCGAACTGACGCACGGCATCATACGATAAATACCCAACGGCTCCTCCGTAAAACGGAGGTGGGTTTGTCCCGTGAGTGACAGGTTTGTATCGTGCCATCAATGTCTCCAACTCGGCCAAAACGTCTTTTTCTGCAGTCCATTCAGTAGTTTTTCCGTCTTCGGTCAAAGTGATTTGGAGTCCGTTAGCTTGGATAACAGCGCGCGGGTTACTTCCCAAAATGGAATACCGACCACTATCTCCACTGCTCTCTGCACTTTCAAAGAGAAACGCCTCAGCATCGCCACTTATTTTGACATAAGCAGAAAGCGGAGTTTCAAAATCAGCTGCAAGCTGGGCATACACAGGCACCACATTCCCTTGCTCCGCCAATGGACGGAACACCTCAAGGCTTGGATTAACAGGTAAGGAGTTCAAGACGGGAGGAATCATGGACAAGTTTCCCAATGGTGCAACAGGAAAGCGCGGGATTCCATGACTTCACCTCCCCTATTTCACCCACGACAAGAAAAAGCCCCACAAAAAAGCTCTGCTCAGTCAATCAACGCCCGCAACAACACATCGTCTCCTATTTGAGTAAATTGAGGGTTTTTAAGGCTTATATCTTGTGACAAATGCTTAAATCCAGCATCGGGGCCACCCGTAATGAGCGGAGCATAAAAAATAGCAACTTCATCGGCCAACCCCGCTTCTAAAAACGCCGACATCAAAGTGCCACCCGCTTCCACCAAGACCGTATTACATCCGCGTTCTGCCAATTCCAGCAAAGCCCCCCTCAGGTCCCCTCCTCCAACCACCAAGGTTCGATCCGACCATTTATCAGTAAAAACCTGAGAGTTTTGAGGTAAATCAGACGCTTCACCGCGCGTAATCACCATCCGCCAAGGTTGCATTTTTTGACCCGACTCTAAAAAGTCTAAAAATTGAGAACTCCGAATCGTCAATGCGGGGTCATCGATTCTAAGAGTATTTCCTCCAGTCAAAACGGCATCGGCCTCAAACCGAAGCCGTTGCACCATTTCTCTAGATTCAGGAGAAGTTAACCACTGACTCTCCCCTGGCGGACGCGTAATTCTCCCGTCCAAACTAATCGCCGATTTCAAAATCACCCAAGGTAACCCCGTGCGCTGTTTTTTAGCAAAACCACGGATCAAAAATTCACACTCCTCCTGAAGCACCCCGGTGCTTACCGAAACTCCAGCTAATTCCAAAATCGTCCGAGCTGCTCCCGCATGATCTGGATTAGGATCCTCCGCTCCATACACTACACGTGAAATTCCCATATCCAAAATCCCTTGGGTGCATGGCGGAGTGCGCCCAAACGTAGAACACGGTTCCAAAGTTACATAAATCGTAGCTCCTTCCAAATCTTTGGCTGAATGAGTTTCCAGAGCATCGGCTATGGCCTCCCTTTCTGCGTGCGGTTTTCCCGCCCGAGTGTGCCACCCCTTCCCCAACACGTTTCCCTCTTTAACAATCACCGCACCCACTGATGGATTCGGAGAGGTTAAACCAACCCCTCGCTCCCCCTCAGCCAACGCCAACCTCATCCACTTCTCATCTGTTTTATTTTGCTCACTCACACTTCCTGCGACATACATAATTGTTCGTTCTTAACCCAACATTAAAATGAAATTTTCGCCTCAAAACGGGTGTTAATAACTAAGGTTTCGCTGTTAATAACTTGCTAGCTGTTTGTGAGGTTTGTTTTCCACAGCTTAAAAGCTCGGGTTTTCTGGTGGCTCGCTCGCGAAATATTCACACATTTTTAACACACCCTAATTGATTGACGGTCAAAAAGAAACACACCAAAACCAAAAGTTATCCACATGAAGAAGAAGAAGAAAATTTTGAGATTTTAAAAAAATAAAAACTCACCATGTGGATAACAACAACTATTCACACACAAAAGGATTTTTCATCTCATGACTTGACCTAGATCGATTGATCATAGAA
>CAZOWD010000260.1:0-2624 GCA_964583225.1 uncultured Verrucomicrobiales bacterium
TTGCCGTCGCCTCCTTTGTAAGAAATGCGTGCGGTTAGCCCTTTATCTAAAAAGTCTACACCGACATCTGCGCCTTCTGGCAAAGCGGTTCCTCTGGCAAGACGAGATCCAACCCCGCTCACCAAAGTTCCCACCACGGCGTCATCGCCATCGTTATTTACGATCACGTAGACATCCCCTGCTTTAGGAGCGTATTTTTTATATGGAGCAAGGTGAAGTGTCGCACCGCCAAGATTTACCGTTCCGGTCACGGCTAATGCGTCGTATTCTCCCGATTTTTTTCCACCTAATTCAATAGCGAGAGACGCGCCCGCGCGCATGGTTAGATCTCCCAACTGGTTAAAAACCCCAGGGCCTTTAAATCCGGGTGAAATTGTAGCTCCTGAAGACGCAACGGTTTTACCCATCAATTTTCCCGTTCCGCAAAGCGTTTGCCCCGAAGCGAGCGCAAAGGTTCCCTCTTTCAAATCGCTCACCTTCATCACGGCATTATAAAATAAACGAATGGAAGGTGAATTGGGAATAATGTTGGACGCGGTGTCATTTTGTAAAATAAGAGCACCTCCCGTCACGTTAGTCTCTCCCGTGTAAGTATTTACATGGGTTAGATAAAGATCTCCCCGATAAACGCGTCCATCAAAAGAACCGCGAACATAATCGCGACCATGGGTTTTAGTGAGCGAACCCGATCCGCTAATCACTCCCTGAATCGTCATATCCCAATCCCCCGTATTGATTTGTCGCGCGCCTTTCAACTTGATGGGCAAATTCAGCGTAGGTCCTGCTTGAGGGGTCTTAGGACCATAAGTCTGCATATTTACAATATCCCCAGTCAGCGTAATCGCATTACCTGAAAGATGGTAATCTCCTGAAAATTTCCCCGGTTCAAACACAATCCCAGCAAAGCTGGATCCCGCGGGTAAGTCGTTGACGCAGGTTTTTTGTTTCGAGTTTGGGAATTGTAAAACCTCTCCCGATTTAGGAACGCTTCCTGCCCAGTTTTTAGCTGACGACCAGAGGTTGTTCTCTCCGCCACCACTCCATACTCGATGCGTTGGCCCAATCTCTCGGTCAACAGTGACGCGATGTTTGGAAAATTTTACAGCATAAGCAAACTGACCACTCCAGTCGGTATGGAAAATATCTAAAAATGGAGAATAGCTTTTTACTCGGATTTGATTTTTTGCGGGATCACAAATAATTTTTTGGAGCAACGCGTTCCCCCCATTCACGATTTCCTGCCAGTTGGCTTGAATTTGAATCACCTTGCGTCCGCTTTTCGTAGTTCCCAGTTCGTGACGCGATACCCAATCGTGCCCATTTAAGGTCATAAATACCTGCTCATTAGGCTCCACGAGCCAATTCCAAATCTTATTGCCTGTGCCACTTCTCCCCCACTTGTTATCCGCCATGTAACCGTGTGTTGAGATGATCGTGGGCATT
Source organism: uncultured Verrucomicrobiales bacterium (assembly GCA_964583225.1). Taxonomy (GTDB): domain Bacteria; phylum Verrucomicrobiota; class Verrucomicrobiia; order Verrucomicrobiales; family Akkermansiaceae; genus Oceaniferula. The sequence goes on from CAZOWD010000260.1 coordinate 1,444, forward strand.
TCAGCATGTTTCTCAATGACGGACTTCGCCCATTTTAGATGATTGTTATTAGGGTTATAGGGAAGATTGATGTGCAAAAATTGGATTCCACCACCTGAGAAAATTTGCGCATGAGCCCGGCTATCCGAAGAAGCCCCAACATACCATTTCATACCTTGGTAACGCTTGGAGTTAAACTCGTTTGGAGCCCCCCTATCGTGGTTCCCAAAAGTAACGCTGTATGGGACAACTCCATGGATTTCATCCATCACTTTCGCAGCGTGAGCCCATTGCTCTGGTTTGTTTTCAATCACATCCCCCACATGGGTCACAAACACGATATTTTCAGATTTTGCATTTTCCTTGATCCATTTGGTTTGCGCAAGAAAGAGGTCGGGAGCGCCCGTTTTCATTACCCTTACAAATTTTTGAGAATCGGGGATAATGATGATTTCAAAGGGTTTCGCGGCGGCACCTACGCTTGCAACCGTAAAAAAAGTAGCAAACACGGCGGAAAGAAAAGACGTTGGAAATTTCATAAGAAAAATGAATGAAGTGGAAGGATGGTATGGGAAAATAAAAAAGCCCCACCTTTGATACGCGGAACTTTTAGACGGGAATGCACTTAATTCAAGAGCATCATGAAAAATTGTTTTAATATGAACAAATCACATCGCCAATTCTGGACAATCCGCACCAACGGCACATCCCATACCAACCTCGGGCAAGAGCCACGTCCATTCACCCATCAAAAAGCCCCACCTTTTACGGTGAGGCTTTGAAATGATTATCCATTAAAATGGATGGGTTTTGCGTTAGTATTCCCAGTGCCCAATCCGCCATTTATTTCCGAGGAATCTCTGTAACACGATTATTTTTTATCGTAACGTGTGAGGCATTGCCTTGAGAAACAAACTGCTTGGCCGTAACTCCTTGTGCGGAGGGAATCTGAAAGGTGTTCTTTTGAATTTTAACGTTATCGCAATGTCTCAACGTAATACTACTCTTGTTGGATCGGATAAACGTGTTTCCATCGATGATAATATTTTTATGCACAGGGCGTTCAAACTTTCTGACTCGGGGAGAAATCTCAATATCGGAACGGCAATGGATAAATGTGTTCTTTTTGATTTTAAGATTGTGGATAGGGCCCGATTCAAACCAGCCATTGGCATCGTCTTCACAAAGAATCGCCGGCATTC
>CAZOWD010000261.1:0-2598 GCA_964583225.1 uncultured Verrucomicrobiales bacterium
CTTGTGCAGTATGATCAATCCAAAGGAATCGCTTTTCTCAAGGCGGGTGATGGTTCGTATGTGGTCGGGTTAGGGCCATTTGAGGAATTGCCAGTGGCTCCAGAGTCGGGAGTGGCTTTTTACTGCAATGATTTTACGCTTTCTCACCCCCGTCCATGGAAAGTCCCAGCGGAGGTGGTGACGGTTGAAGCGTTGTCTGAGTTAGGAGTGAATCATACGGATATAAGTGTGGATTGGCAGGCGCTTGATCCTGACGGTTTTGCTGCCGTGTTTGCTGAGATTAATGAGATGATTCATCGAGGTGTGATTGAAAAATCTGTGCCTGTCGCAACGGCGCAATGTCATCTAGAAAAAGATGATTCTCCTATCTGTGGCGATGTGATGATGGGGCAAATGAGCCAATTAGGAGAGCCGTTTTATAGTTACGGGTGGAGCGATGGAGAACGTGGGTTTTGTGGAGGCACGCCTGAGCTTTTATTTGAGTTAGATGGATCAAAACTCAAGACAATGGCTCTTGCTGGAACCGCCAAGACGGAGGAGCGCGATGTGTTTGCTGTGGATGATAAGGAAATCCGTGAACATGAATTTGTGGCGCAAACGTTAGTGGCTAAACTTTCTGATATTGGGCATGTGGTGCGTGGTGAGCGTTCGATCATGGATCTCGGACAACTGGTGCATTTTCATACTTCGATTGAGGTGGATTTGTTTGCCGAACAGCCCGTAGATGGGCTCATTCGTAGGCTTCATCCGACTCCAGCGTTAGGCCCTTTACCGAGAACTGAGGAAACATTGAGAATGCTTGCTGAGTGGCGGAGTCGTCTTTCTTGTCCAGATCATTTTGGAGCTCCTTTTGGTTTGTTGTCCGATGGTGTATTTCGGTCTGTTGTGGCAATACGTGGAGTGCATTGGGTGGGGGATACACTTTCGGTTCCGTCTGGATGCGGTGTGATTGAGGCGTCTCGCTTGGTGAATGAGTGGCGAGAGCTACGCTTAAAACGTGAAGCCGTAAAAACGGTTTTTGGCTTGATGCCAGATGCGTTGAAGGTGGTTCGTTTTTAGTTTTTCTGTTGTGGAAGTTGTTCGTGCGGGGAATTCCTGTTGACCTCCCCTAGGGCTGTCGGTTTTACTCGGTTCAAGAATTTATGATAGCGCGTTTACGAGGAACAATTTTGGAAGCCCTGCCTGGGCGTTTGGTGGTGGATGTGCATGGGGTTGGCTACCTTGTGACTGTTTCGATGGGGACGTATGATGCCATTAACCCAGTTGAGGGAAAGGAGGTTGAGTTGCGCACTCACCTTCATATTCGTGAGCAGGCGCATACGCTGTATGGGTTTGCGACGGATGCTGAGCGCGAATTGTTTTTATTGTTGATTGAGCGAGTGACGGGGATTGGTCCGTCCATTGGAATTGCCGTCCTCAGCGGAATGCCTGTGGATCATTTTAAAGCCTGTGTGGTTAATGAAGATGTGGCATCGCTGACTCAAATTAAAGGATTAGGTAAAAAAACGGCTGAGCGGATTATTTTGGAGCTGAAAGATAAAATTGGGGTGGCTGCGTCTTGGGAGGCCGCTGCTTCTGGGGATTCAGCTCCTGCCGCATCTGTGGATGCCGAGTCTGCATTGATCGGTTTGGGATACAAACAAGCTGAAGCTCGGAAAGCTGTGGCAGCCGTTTCCAAACTTAAGCCTGGTTCAAGCACCGAGGAGCTTTTGCGAGATGCGTTGCGGATGTTAAATTCTTGATGAATTGGCTTTGATCGATTTTGAACCTTGGCCGTGGTTGCGACTCTCGCTGAGGAAAAAATGGATCGGATTTTGTTAGAATTTATACGTGAGTCCTGTGACTACTTTGAGGTCGTTGGGTTCTTTGTCTTCCGCAGGTGTGTTTTCGTATTTGTCCACAAGGGAAACTCGAAATGAGATCGTTTCTGTGAGTGCTGTTTCGAGACCCGCTTCGAATACGATTCGGAAGTCGTGGATCGTGTTTAAGCGCGGGAAAAAGGAAAAGTTTTGGTAAACTTTGGTGTCGTTACTTAGCTTTTGTTCGAAGTGCTCAGCGAATAAGGCGTGAGGGTAAACGTCGGATACTTGGTCTTTTTCTTCAACTGTTACACCGAGACCGAGGTCTAAGGAGAGCATTTTGAGCTCAGTTTTAATAACGTTGTAACCATAACTTCCCGTGAGCGAGGCTCGGTAGCGGATGTCAGCAAAGGTGTCTCGCCGACCATCAAATCGGATCGAGTAAAAGTTTTCTCCTTTGAATGTGTGTTTCCAAGTGGCTAGTGCAAGAGTTTCATCTGTGCTCGCTTTTCTGTTTTCCTCCCCGTATGCATAGCTGAACCTGAGTAGGTAGTCGTCATCGATGTCTTTTTTTTCTGTTTTGATCTCGGAGGTGATCATGATGGAATCCGTGTTTCCTTTGGCGAGAGTGGCTCCCAGATTGATTTGGCTGATCCATTTCTTAGAAGTTTCAACCGTTTCTTTTTTAGGCTGAGATTTCTCTTCAGCTGTTGCTGATACGGCAAAGCTGAGAATGCCTAAAAAAGTGAAAATGAGGTGGCGCATGGAGGAGAATCGGTTGACCCAACCCATAAATGCT
>CAZOWD010000262.1:0-2571 GCA_964583225.1 uncultured Verrucomicrobiales bacterium
GTGGGCATGCAATCGATGCTTTGCGAAACTGCCTTTATTGGCACAAAAATTGGGGGCATCCCAGAAATCATCAAACACGGAAAAACAGGCTTACTCGTCGATGCTAATGCTCCCGACCAAATAGCCGAGGCGCTTCAACAGCTACTTGAAGACAAACAACTCTATTCTTCCATCGTTAAAAACGCCCACGACTGGGCGACAGAAAACACAACCGTCAAAGACATGGCGGGAAAAATCCTTAAAATCATTTCAACACATGGATCCTGTCTTAAAACTTAAGGAAACAAAACCCATTACCAATGGGGCTGTCCGTTGGGTTTTTGCTCACCCTCACGATCCCGATCTTATAGTCAAAGTAATCCGAGAAAAAGCAATCAAAGGACGATACGGGGAAAATACTAAATGGTATAAAATGAAACGCCGCTATGGCTTTTACATTACCTACATGAGAGAAATTCAAGAATTTCTCGCAGTTCATGTAAAAAACAACACCTACCCTCCCTTTCTTCAACGCATTGTAGGGTTTGCTCAAACCGATATGGGCCTAGGGCTAGTCATTGAAGCAGTCAAAGATAAATCAGGTAAGAATTTGGCTCCGACACTCCTTAAGTTAATCCATTCTGGCCAATACGACAAAACAGCAGAAAGAGCATTGGAAACCTTTTTTTCCAATTTGCTTCAATGCGACCAAGTCGTCATCACAGACCTCAACCCCGCCAACATAGTTTACACCTACAATGAAGAATTGGGACATTACTTCTCGTTAATTGACGGCATTGGAAACAACTCCCCCATCCCGCTCAAAACAATCTTCAAAGGATTAAACCGCCGCGCAAAACTAAAACGTTTTAAAACGCTCCGTGAAAAAATAATCAGTGAAAAAAAACGAAGTAAACTCTACTCATAATCCTCCTCGCAAAAATATCACCAATAGATAAAAAACAAATCATCTCCAATTTCATATCTACTTCATTTTGATATTTTTTCGCAGTTCATATCAACCGCTTCTTCAGCATGCAAAACCTCAAAAAAATTTCACTTTTTATTCAAAAACGCGCTCGTCGGGCTGGAGCACAAGTCTCCCTAAGCCGCATTGTTAGCTGTGAAAAAATCCAGGACATCAACCCATTCGTTTTGTTAGCCGATGATGGATGGCTTGGTTCATTTCTCAAGGAACAATCCATTCCGCATATAGTTCAACCTTGGCCCAGCCCTCGATCGTTCGTGGGGCGAATCGGAGGACTCGATCACTTTTCAAAAAAATTGATCAAAACACTTCACAAACAAGGAGTAACCCCACAAGCCATCATCGCCAACGATCATCAGGAATGTCTCCTAGCTCAATCTCTAGCAAAAGCATCCCAAGCTCCTCTCACGGCGACCATTTTAAGGACTCCAGGAATGACTCAAAATGATTTCATTAAATACCAGTGCAACCAGAGCGACCACCTTTTTGCGCGCGGTAAAGAACTCACGGAGCGAGTTAAGCAATGGTCAGAGCGAGAGGTGACGTGTATGTTGGGCAGCTTTACAGATTCCGACTTCTTTCCAGCACGCCCCAAACCATCTACATTTCCTAAACAAATACTCATTGCAGGCTCAGAAGAACCGCGTAAAGGCTTTGCTGATTTTTTAGAAGCGCTATTTCTCATCGAACAATCCGAACCTAACTTTCCTCCACTCGAATGTTTTTTTACAGGAGCAAAGCCAACGGATGATCAATCAACATCAATTTTAAACTCCCCCTTTCGCAGTCAATTTCACTTCAAAGGTCGTATCGATCAATTTGTTAATTTTGCACAAGGGTTTGATCTAGCCATCCATCCATCCCGATCAGAAAGCTTTGGCATGGCCCCGCTAGAACTTATCTTAGCAGGCATTCCCACCTTAGTCTCAACCACAGGAATCATTGATCAACTCAACATTCCCGACGAATGGAAATTTCAACCAGAAACCCCCGATGAACTGGCAAAAAAATTAACTCATCTCTGGAAAAACTGGTCCGACATTGACCCCAATCTTCAAATGGTTCAAAGTCATATACGAGAACGATACCACATTAACCAAACGGCGCAGCAAATAGTCGATTTTGTAAAATCCAAGGCCTAACCCTCTTCCTCTAAACGCAAGAGCACAGCATCTTATAGAAAATTACCACCAATGGTCAACAATCCGTCTTAAACACCAAGATGGCCCAAGGCGAATGATACATTCTTAACAAACTCCAACCAACCTCTACATAAACCAAATGAAATCTGATTTAGAAAAAAAGGTTCTTTTGGCACCACGTCCAATCGATGCCAAAGTAAGCCCTTCTCTTCTGACTAGATGTCTTTGGCCATTACCTCAATCTTCGAAAATAGTAAGCAAATCACTTCGCGCTATCTACGGAAAGCAGTTCAAGCACATGATCCGTCTAGGATCTGCATTCCAGCTCAAACCAACAAACCATGCCCAAATCTGGGAAATTTTTTGGAAGGGCCGTAAATTAGGAGAAACTCACCCTTTTCCATCATCGATCCCCGATAAAGATGTTTTTTTAATCGCCACTGGTCCCTCATTAAAGGAGCT
>CAZOWD010000263.1:0-2562 GCA_964583225.1 uncultured Verrucomicrobiales bacterium
TTTCAATTTAAGAAGCCAATGCTGTTTCAATTTCCGAAACCACCCACACGATTTCTTCATCGCTCAATCCAAACGGAGGCGTAAAGGCCAACACATTTCCCTCGGGGCCATCAGCGAGCATGATCAGGCCTCGCGATAACATCCGACCCAGAATCGCACCCGCTATATCTCCAGCAGGGCTTCCATCTGCATGGCAAAGCTCTACGCCTACCATCAATCCACGACCTCGCACTTCTCGAATGAGCGGATTATTGATTTTTTTTAACAAGCTCATCAGCCGTTCACCCGACTTCTGAACGCTCGCCGCCACGGCATCTCGACCGTGCTCTCGCATAGATGCCACAGCCATTGCGCACCCCACTGGGTTTCCTAAAAACGTGCTGGTATGAAGCGCTTCGCCTGGAGATTCAGGCCAAGCGTCCATGATGCTGGCTTTGCCCACACAAGCAGAAATCGGATACCCACCACTCATAGATTTTCCCACGCAAATCAAATCGGGAACCACTCCAGCACCATCGTCTTCCCACTCACAAGCAAACAATTTCCCCGTCCGATTAAACCCTGTAAAAATTTCATCAAACACAAGAATGATTCCGTATCGATCACACCAATCTCTCAACAAACGGAGAAAACCATCAGGAGGCACGATTTTTCCACCCCGCCCTTGGATCGGCTCCACCAAGAGCATTCCCACATTTTTTACATCCACTGCCTCAAGCTGAGATTCTAATTGTTTCAAATCACGCTCTGATTTTGGAAAATCCAACACCTGACGCAATGGAGCCAATTGATCTTCGAATGGTTGCCTAAACTTTTCAAATCCACTGCCAAGCAACGCACCATACCCCATTCCGTGATAACTATTTTTAAAGCTCAACACCCCCGATTTCCCCGTCGCTATCCGCGCCGTTTTTAAAGCCGACTCCACCGCTTCAAATCCTGAATTACTTAAAATAGTTTTTCCTGAACCTGCTCCCCAGCGTTCAAAGGTCAACGCCGACAGCATACGGCACACTTCCATTTTTAATCGAGTGGGATGCACATCCCCCATCCCGTGAATCAACTGTTCAGACTGCTCACGCATCGCACCCGCTGACCACCCGTGTCCAAGCCCCGCCACCCCAAACGCAGCCGTTACATCTAAAAATCGATTTCCATCTTCATCCCACACATTAACGCCCTCGGCACGCTTCCAAAACACAGGCCAATCCTCCGCCACATAAGTCACATTCCGACTTTCATAACGTTTCAACTCATCAGAAATCGCTTTTGACTTCGGTCCAGGAATCTCGGTAATCAACTCAGGTAACATTGCATCAGTTTAATGGATTACGAGCTACTGTCCAGACTTGCAAAAATGATTCGCCATTCTCGTGATCTCCCGTCATGATTTTTCCACATGAAATCCATCGCCATCATCGGAGGCGGTCCCGCGGGACTGCGTGCGGCAGAAGTCGCAAGTTCTGCAGGCGCATCAGTCACCGTTTACGATGCCCAACGCTCTGTTGGCCGTAAATTTCTTGTCGCGGGAAAAAGCGGACTCAACCTTTCCCACAGCGGAGATATCGATGAATTTCTTCGCACCTATGAAAAAGCATCCCCCAACCTTCCACTCGATCTCTGGCGAGACATCCTCACGCAATTTGACAACCAAGCCATTCAAGATTGGGTTAACAGTCTCGGGATAAAAACATTTACCGCAAGCAGCGGGAAAATTTTCCCAGGACCCGACCGATACGGGATGAAAGCCGCGCCACTGCTTCGTCGATGGATCTCTCGCCTCCACGACCTCGGAGTTACATTCAAACTTCAGCACACTTGGACAGACATTAGCCCCAATAAAACTCTCACCTTCGCGCATCAAGGATCTACCGTTCAGTATCAACACGACGTTGTCATCCTCGCTCTAGGTGGAGCTTCGTGGCCACAAACTGGCTCCAATGGAAAATGGACAGAAATCCTTTCCCAACACGACATTTCCATCACTCCACTCACGGCTTCCAACTGCGGATGGGAAACTCAATGGCCCAAAGCCATCCTCGATGAAGCCGAAGGTTTACCCATGAAAAACCTCATCGTTTCCGCTGGTAAAACCAGCCTTAGAGGCGAGCTAGTCATCACACGCTACGGGCTCGAAGGCGCTCCCATTTACAAACTCGGCCCTGAACTACGCCAACTATTTCAATCCGCAAACGCCCCCCATACAGCGCCCGAAATCCATATTGATTTCAAACCAGACCTCACAGAAACCCAACTCATTGCCAAACTTGGCAAAGTGAAACGCAACTTTGTCCGCGAAGCTCGCCGCCGATGGAAACTAGATCCTGCCACCTGCGCGTTGCTCAAACACCTCCCCGACCGAGGACCATGGCGTAGCGCCGAGCAACTCGCCAGCGAAGTCAAAAACTGCCGTATTCCGCTTATACGCCCCCGCCCTATTACCGAAGCCATTTCCTCCGCTGGAGGCATCGCTTGGAACGAACTCACCAATACCCTCATGCTCCAAAAACTCCCAGGCGTTTTTGTGGCTGGAGAAATGATCGATTGGGATGCCCCCACTGG
>CAZOWD010000264.1:0-2499 GCA_964583225.1 uncultured Verrucomicrobiales bacterium
CGAACCTTATTCAACCACGCCTCTGTGGCGTAGCGGGTTTGAGCTAATTTTTGAGCCTCGGTCAAGAGGTGAAAATCTGGTGTAATCTTGTGAACATCTTCAGATAAATACTTCAAAAAAATAGGCGTAAAATCACCCACCTCCAACGAAGTAATCACGCTCCCTTGGTGAAGCAACCCGTAACGAGAACGCCGTTGACCAGCCCCCGCCACTTTCTCCCCCGCTTGATTTGTCAGATCATAGGCCACTGGATTGGTAAAACATGCCGATCCTCCATCTCCCTCATCCACCACAGTTAAACGAATCTTTTCACCCGAAGCGTTGAGCGCATCTCTAAGCGCCTGATGAATCACTCGGTAACTTTCAGCCCCTCTAGCTGTCGCCAAAGGATGAGAACGCGGCAGCATCAACGTATAGGTCAAATCGATCCGATGATCCACAACGCCCCCACCAGTCCACCGCCGCACATACGTGAGAGGATTTTCTTCCGATGCTGGAAATGCCTTAGTTGCATCAGAAAGAGGAAGAAAATAACCAAAGGTTACAGTCGGCTCGGACCATTCATAAATCCGCAGAAGCGGACGATCTCCCACCTGCTCCATGAGCAACTGGTCCACCGCCATATTCTCAGCTCCCGAACGTGGATGAGAATCCACCCAAACGTCCATTGATTCAAAAACTGCCATCTTCCTAGATTGCTTTAAATAAATAATCAGAAAAAAGGAGGGATTCACACGAATCTCTCATGCAAATCCCTCCCGTAACATTTAAGCTGGAAAATTAGATACCAAGCTCTTCTTTCACTTCAGCAAAGGCCTGCATCGCCTTATCCAACTGCTCGCGGGTATGCGCCGCTGAAATTTGTGTGCGGATTCGGGCTGCACCGCGTGGCACCACAGGGAAAAAGAACCCAACTGCGTAAATTCCACGTTCGAGAAGTTTATCGGCAAATTTCTGAGAAAGTGCCGCGTCACCCAACATCACAGGAACGATGGGGTGATCTTTACCCGCTAAATCAAAACCGAGCTTTTCCATTCCCGAGCGGAAATAACGTGCATTTTCCTCAACTCGATCCCGAAGTTCCGTTGAAGCCTCCAACATATCGATCACTTTGATCGTAGCGGCTACAATCGCAGGAGCCACGCTATTGGAGAAAAGATAAGGACGGCTCCGCTGACGAAGGAGGTCAATGATCTCTTTTTTGCCAGAAGTAAATCCGCCAGACGCCCCACCGAGAGCTTTTCCAAAAGTAGAAGTGACAATATCCACCCGATCCATCACACCGCAATGTTCGGGGGTGCCCCGACCTGTCGCTCCCATAAATCCAGTAGCATGGGAATCATCCACCATGACGAGAGCGTTGTATTTCTCCGCCAAATCACAAATTGACTTAAGGTCAGCAATCACTCCGTCCATAGAAAACACACCGTCGGTCGCGATGAGTTTTTGTTGAGCTCCATCGGCATCCGCTTGCTTCAACTGCTCCTCAAGCGACTCCATATCGTTATTCGCATAACGATAACGCTTCGCTTTACAGAGGCGCACGCCATCAATGATCGACGCATGGTTCAGCTGATCTGAAATAATCGCATCGTCAGGCCCAAGCAAGACTTCAAAAAGACCACCGTTGGCGTCAAAACAGGAAGTGTAAAGAATAGTATCTTCAGTTCCTAAAAAATTAGAAATCCGCCCCTCAAGCTCACTATGCAGCGTTTGGGTTCCACAAATAAAACGCACAGAAGCCATTCCAAAGCCCCATTTTTGAATAGCACTCTCAGCCGCAGCCATCACCTCTGGGTTATCGGCAAGTCCTAGGTAGTTATTGGCACACATAATGACCACCTCACTACCATCCTCCAACGTAACGGAAGAGTTTTGAGTCGATGCCAACTTGCGCTCGCGTTTATACAAACCTGCCTCTTCAATTTCAGAAAGGACGCCTTGAAGTTTATTTTTATAAGATTCTGGATACATGGGAATATTTCGGTTAAATTAAAGTTTCGTTCATTAGCGAACGATAAAACGAAACGCATAAAAGCGCACCGCAAAAAAAACACACTTCCCCTCACTTAGCGAGTGATAAGATGAGCATTTTTTGAAGAATTGGCATATTTTAATGCCCAAGCCATCATGCTCTTTTTAAAATGAATCGGACTTCAAGGCTTCTCGAACTTCAGAAACTAGCGCCTCCACTTGATCGCTCGGCAATGCTGATTCAACAAGCACACCAACCGCCAACATCCCCCGAACCGTCGAAACGCAAACAACCTGCAAAAAAGCTCCTGCCGCCACTCTGACCGACAAAGAGCCAGGCGCCCCCGTCACACGCTTACCCGCGCTAGACATTGCCAATTTTTGAGCCATCTGAGTAATCCGAGAATCGCCCAGAGAATCAAACAACACCTCGCAGTCAAAGTCCGGAGCCATCAATACCATGGCATTCAAAGCAAACATCTCACTCCACTTCTCGGTCAAATCCAACATCAACATAGGATCAAG
>CAZOWD010000265.1:0-2494 GCA_964583225.1 uncultured Verrucomicrobiales bacterium
CAATCGAATAACAATCAAACAGGAGCTAACCTTAACGGGTTAGCTCTTTTTTATAGAGAAATTTGAAAGATTGCTTGAGCTTGTTTCGTAAGTGAACATGCTGTTGTCGAGACAGGAGTATTATTAGACTATCTTTGATTATTATGAATAAAAATTTTATCACGTTTGCTGTGACGCTCTCTTTGGGGGCATCGTATGCCACGGCTTCCTCTGCGGATCACGTCCTTCAGTTTTCAACTCCCGCTAAGAATTGGGCGGGGTGGGGATTGCCCATTGGTAACGGTTCTTTGGGAGGCGTTTTATTTGGGGGAGTAGACCGTGCAGAAATGCAATTTAATGTAGACTCGCTTTGGACGGGAAATGAAAACCCCAAAGGAGGGTATGATTGGAAAAATTTTGGTTCGTATCAGAATTTTGGAAAACTTGTTTTTGAGCAAAAATACGCGAGCGAAGGCAAGCCTGAGAATTACAACCGCTCATTGGATATTTCGAAAGCCTTTCATAAGACACAGTGGAAAAGTGGAGGAGTAACCTACACGCGCGAGGCCATCGCGTCGCATCCAGACCAAGTGATTGTGTGGCGAATCTCTGCAGATAAGCCAGGTATGATCTCTGGTGTGGTGAAGTTGGAGGGGGCTCATGAGGGAATGGAGAAGGTTCAAGCCAAGAAAAATACGATTCAGCTTAAGGGAAAACTTCCTAATGAATTGAAGTATGAGGCGCGTGTTCGGGTGCTTGCCAAAGGCGGTAGTGCTCAGGCGGATGGCGCAGGAATTAAGGTGACTAAAGCCAATGAGATTCTTGTTTTTCTCGCTGCAGATACCAACTATGTAATGGATCGTTCCAAAGGGTGGATGAAAGGAAACCCTGCGGATAAAGTGGCTCCTCGTTTGGCAAAAGCCGCTAAAAAATCTTGGGAGAATTTAGTAAAATCTCACACCGCAGATTATGCTGCGTTTTATGATCGTGTGAAGTTGGATCTCGGAAAAACGGATTCAGCGCTCGCTGCTAAGCCCATTAACGAGCGTATCGCAAACTATAAGCAAAATGCGAAAGAGTTACCTCGTCCATGTCTCGATCCCGAGTTGGAAACGATGTTGTTTAACTACGGTCGTTACTTGCTGATTTCTTCATCGCGTGCAGGCACGCTTCCAGCCAATCTCCAAGGGATTTGGTGTGATTCAAACAAGCCGGCTTGGCACAGTGATTATCATACAAACATCAACCTGCAGATGAATTATTGGCAGGCTGAAACCACCAACCTTCCAGAACTGGCTACCCCACTATTTGATATGTTGAGTGCGGGAGTGCCCGTATTCAAGGAGCAGACGAAGACACAGTATGGAAAAGATTCTAAAGGGTTTGTTACACGCATGAGTTTGAATTCGTTTGGAGGTGGCGGATGGGAATGGAATATCGAGGGAACAGCGTGGCTTTCTCAGCATTTCTGGGAGCATTACCAATTCTCAAACGATAAAAAATTCCTCAAAAACACCGCTTGGCCATGGATGCGTGACGTTTCTGAGTTCTGGATTCCTAGACTCAAAAAGTTGCCTGATGGAAGCTTGGTGGTGCCTAATGCATGGTCGCACGAGCACGGTCCTCACGAGGACGGCACAGCTCACGCTCAGCAGTTGATGTTTGATCTCTTCACGAGCACGCTCAAAGCAGCTAAAATCCTCAATACAGATCCTGAACTTCAAAAGCGTCTTGAAGCAACATTGTCTAAACTTTATGGACCTCATTTGGGAAGTTGGGGGCAGCTCATGGAGTGGATGGGAGAAAAGCCTGATCTTGAAAAAGGACATCACCGTCACACCAGTCATTTGTTTGCTGTGTATCCTGGAAGCCAAATTACTTTGGCGAATCACCCAGATCTCATGAAGGGAGCTATTGTTTCCCTAACGCAACGTGGAGAAGTGGGGGACAGCCGTCGTTCATGGACTTGGGCATGGCGCACCGCGCTCTGGGCTCGGATGGGTGAGGCTGATCGTGCACATGGTTGTGTGGCTGGTCTGTTAGCTCACAACACGATGGAAAACCTTTGGACCACGCACCCACCATTCCAGATCGATGGAAACTTGGGTATCCCTGCAGGAATGGCTGAGATGTTCCTTCAAAGCCATGCGGGTGAAATCTCGCTCTTGCCGGCCTTGCCTAAAGTTTATGTTACAGGCTCTGTAAAAGGGTTGCGTGCTCGCGGTAATGTCATTGTGGATGTTGCTTGGAAAGATGGCAAATTTGCAGGTGCTACGCTGACTTCTAAGAGTGATCAAACCGTGAAAGTTCGCATCGCGGGTGAAAGCTCTCCTCGCGAAATTAAGCTCAAGGCAGGAAAAGCGACTCAGGTAGCAGCTCAATAAAATTGAGACTTTACTGAAGTCAATACTCTTCGGGGGCAGTGCGATTCGCACTGCCCCCAATTTTATTGGGTGAAAAATGATCCCAGAATGTAACCGTCCGAAATTGGGCTTGGAAAGGTAGAGGCTATTGC
>CAZOWD010000266.1:0-2480 GCA_964583225.1 uncultured Verrucomicrobiales bacterium
ATGCTGACGAGTTCGACATCGAAACAAAGCATTCCGCCTGGGGCTCCACCGCCTGGATTTTCGCCGTAAGCGAGGTCGGCAGGAATCCAGAATCGGCGTTTTTCGCCTTCGACCATGAGTTGGAGACCTTCAGTCCAGCCTTTGATCACTCTATTGAGTGGGAATGAAGTGGTTTCGCCTCTCACGATGGAGCTATCGAACATTTTGCCGTCGAGCGTCCAGCCCGTGTAGTGGACTTCAACAGTGTCGGTAGCTTTTGGTTTGGTGGTTCCGGTTCCTTCGGTGAGTTTTTTGCTCGCGAGCCCTGAAGCTGTGGTTTCAGCATCGTCGGGCGCAGCAGCGACATCGGATGGAACTTCTGGAGGCTCTGGCATTTTTTGGATATCGAAAATTTCAACTTCCATGCAGATGTTTCCGGAGGGAACTCCCTGAGGTGGGTTATTTCCAAATGCGAGCTCTTGAGGAATCCAGACTCGGCGTTTTTCTCCCTGAACCATGGAAAGCACGGTTTCTTGCCATCCTGGGATTTGAATTTTATCGGGAGAGACCGTTAAGGTGTTTCCCCGCATGATGGAGCTTTCGAGCAGAGTGCCATCGGATGCCCACACTGAGAAGTGCATGGTGACGGCATCGCTGAGTGATGGTTTTTGAGTGCCTGTGCCAGGTGTGAGAACTTTGAAAAGTAGACCAGAATCTGATTTTTCGGCATCGGCAGGAGGAGTGCTTACGTCTTCAGGAGTTTTGGGTGGCTCGGGAGCTTTTGTGATGTCGAGAAGCTCGACGTCAAAACAGAGCATTCCACCGGGGCGTCCGCCTCCTGGGTTTTCACCGTAAGCGAGATCGGCAGGGATCCAGAACCGGCGATGTTCTCCTTTTTTCATGAGCTGAAGTCCTTCGGTCCATCCTTTAATAACTCCGTTGAGTGGGAAAGTGGCGGGTTGACCACGCTTGACCGAGCTGTCGAACATCTGTCCGTCGGTTGTCCAGCCGCTGTAATGCACGGTGACTTCATCGTTGGCGCCTGGGCTTTCATCGCCTGAGCCTTGTTTGAGAACTTTAGAAGCGAGTCCTGAAGCGGTGATTTCTGCATCTGAGGGCGCGGCGGCCACATCAGAAGGTGTAGTTGGTGTAGTTGGGTTCACGTTAGTTAAAAGAAGTGATTTGTAGTTTAAAAGGGTGAAAAAGTCAGCCTTTTGGAGGTGGTGAATCTTCGCTGGCTCCCCCATCTTGTCAAGCTGTTCTCTAAGTTGAGGAATTCATCTTGTCGTGCGCGTTTCAGACTGATAATTTTTTGTCATGAAGTTACCTATTTTAATGATGTTCTCTACGGCTGCGATGCTTTTTTCTGTCGGAGCCCAAACGCCGACCACCTCCGTGTTGTTTAAATCTTTTGAAGAGCAACCGGGGAAGGTGTTGGTGATTCGCTCTTCCACCGATGCCTCGGGTGGTCAGATTACGGTGAATGATGGGACATCGGTAAAAAAGGGAACGGTTTCCGTGAAGCGAAACCGCATGTATGAGCGCCGCGTTGTGGGGACGGGGCTTATGCAAAAACTGGAATACACGGTTTTAGAGGACAAGATTCATCGGAGTGCAAAAATGGGAGGGAAGTCGGATGTGGAAGATTTTACTGGCTCGCTTGTCGGTAAGGTTGTCTATGGGATCCGCGATGATATGGCTCGTTGGCGACTCTTTTTGAAAGGTGGGACGGCGACGACGCGTCAAGCGGCGGATTTGATTCAGATTGAGTCTTATGAAAACCGCCAATGGTTCCAGCAGACTCCTGTAAAAGTGGGGGATACTTGGCCAATTAACCCACAGTTTATCCGGAACTTTATTGAACGTGATATGGGGCCTTCGATTATCAAAGCGACCATGAGTTTTAAATCGATTCAGGTGATCGATGGGGAAAGAACCGCTGTGCTTGAGGTGAAAATCAACACTCAGGCTCGTAGGGAAGGTTTAAATAAAACGCGAGTGGCTAGCGTTATTGCCAACCTTGAAGGGACGCTTTACGTGGCGCTGGATACGATGTTGGATAAAAAATTAACCATGGCGGGCACACTTCACACGATTATGCGCCGAGATGGTGTGGTTACGATTACCAAATCTCCCGTCACTTATATTGTGATAAAATCTGTGCGCTAAGTTGATTTGAAGCCAGCGATTTGGAGTCGCTGGGGTTTAACGAGTCAAGGCGTTGATTTTTTGAGTGAGCTTGGCAGCTTGTTCTTCGGCTTTGGGGAAGGGAAGGCCTTTTGGGATGCCTGGGCGTTTGTGTTTTGTTTCCGTAAGCCACGCCAAGCGAAGGAGGTTCATTCGTTTTTTCACGAGTGAGAGGACGTTTGCTGACAACGTATTTTGGCGAATGAGTTGCTCTGTGGGCGAGGTGTTTGGTGAGGCAAACCAATCGATGAGACTTTGTGCCATAATGCGATGTCCATCAGCATTCGGGTGGATGTGATCGCGCTGAAAGGTGA
>CAZOWD010000267.1:0-2471 GCA_964583225.1 uncultured Verrucomicrobiales bacterium
AAAAGAAAACCCATCTGAACGGATTCAGATGGGTTGGGTGATTTTGTTGGGATTTAAAAAGAATCCGCAACAGTAGTCGTAGTTTTAACTGTTTGCGAAGTTGGCGGCAACAACATCCCAGTTGACGATATTCCAAAACGCTGAAACGTAATCGGGGCGACGGTTTTGGTAGTTGAGGTAGTATGCGTGTTCCCAAACGTCGAGTCCAAGGATGGGAGTGCAACCGCAGGCTCCTGCAATTTCGCCCATGATTGGGTTGTCTTGGTTGGCGGTGGAGCAGATGCAGAGCGTGCCGTCTTCTTTTTTGCCAAGCCATGCCCATCCGGAGCCAAACCGAGTGGCTGCCGCTTTGGCAAAGGCTTCTTTCATGTTGTCAAATGAGCCGAAATCGCGATCGATAGCGGCAGCGAGGTCGCCGGAAGGTGCGGTAGCGCCTCCAGGAGCGATGACTTTCCAAAAAAAGCTGTGGTTGAAGTGACCACCTCCGTGGTTGCGGACAGGCGTGAGGATGTCAGCGGGAACTTTATCGAGGTTTTTGATAAGTTCTTCTACTGAGAGGCCTTGAAGCTCTTCATTACCATCGAGGGCAGCATTGAGTCCTGCAACGTAGGCGTTGTGGTGTTTGGTGTGGTGGATTTCCATGGTGCGGGCATCGATGTGTGGCTCCAAGGAATCGTAGGCATAACCGAGTTCGGGTAATTGATGAGACATAATAATATAGATAGATTAGGGTATGATGTTGTCATCCTAAGTCGATGCGACTATGAATTGTCTGCGGGTAGGATGACTTTAGCCAGAGTGGTCTATCTTAACTATTTCGCAACAAAAACCGTTTATTATGACTGAATTTTCACCTTACATCATTGGAATCGCCGGATTTGTCATTGGAACTGCCGTGACGTGGATTTTAATGGCATCTCAGCTCAGAGCTCAGGCGAAGATCGATGCTGAAAAAGTCCGTTCTTCTCAAGCTCGACAAAAGGAGGTGAGTGAAAAAGTGGAATCGCTACAATCTGAACTGAAAGACTTAAAGGCAAATGAGGCGGCTTTGTTAAAAACGCAGGCTGAGTTGAAGGTGCGCATGGAGGAAGAGCGGAAAGCTGCCGAGGAAAAACAAGCTTTGCTCGATAAGGCGGAGGCTCGTTTTGTGGATACTTTTAAGGCGCTTTCGGCCGATGCTTTAAAGTCCACCCAAGATCAATTTCTTATTTTAGCCAACAATCACCTCAAAGCTCAGCAACAAGAGGCGAAAAATGATCTTCTGAAACGTCAAACGGCGGTGGAGCAGATGGTGAAGCCTTTGTCTGAAACTTTGGAGAAGGTGAAACAGCAAATCGTGGAAAGTGAAAAAACGCGCGAGGGAAATCACGCGGCGTTAAAACAGCAAATTTTACATATTACAGAAAGTAATAAGGGGCTTCAGGATGCAACCCAAAAGCTGGTTAAAGCGCTTCGGCAGCCTCATGGGCGTGGACAGTGGGGTGAAATGCAACTGCGCCGGGTGGTTGAAATGGCGGGAATGCAGGAACATTGTGATTTTGAAACGCAGACGACAACGACCACGGATGATGGAAAGCGGCTTCGTCCTGATTTGATTGTTAAACTTCCTGGAGGTCAGCAAATTGTGGTGGACTCCAAGGCTCCGATGGATGCTTACCTCGACGCTATCGAAACCGATGACGATACCGTGCGCGATGCGGCGCTTGCGCGTCACGCGGCTCAGGTGCGGACTCATATCCAGCAGTTAGGGAGTAAAAATTACCAGCAGCAGTTTGAATCGACTCCAGAGTTTGTGGTTCTCTTTCTTCCGAGCGAGGCATTTTTCTCAGCGGCGTTGTCTCAGGATTCGTCGTTGATTGAAAAAGGGGTAAATCAAGGAGTGATTTTGGCTACGCCAACCACTTTGATTGCGTTGCTTCGCGCGGTGGCCTTTGGTTGGCGTCAGGAGGCGCTTACGCAAAATGCTCGCGAGATTTCTGAAATTGGGCAGGAGCTTTACAGTCGCTTAGGTTCATTTGCTGGGCATATGCAGAAGTTGGGACGCAGTTTGAAAACTGCGGTGGCGGATTACAATAAAACCGTGGGTTCGTTTGAATCGAGAATTGTATCGGGCGCTCGCAAATTTGAGTTGCTGGGTGCCGCTCCCGATTCCGCTTCAATTCCCGAGAGTGAGGGGATTGAGAGTATTCCGCGGGAGCTTCGCTCTAGTCTTGTGGTTCCAGAGGAAGAGCCTATATCATTTTCTGAAACCGCCTTTGCGGATCCCGAAGAGTTTGTGTTGCCTGATAGCGCGCAGATGGACAAAATTGAGGATTTTGGATTTGCGGATTCTGCTCCTGACCCTTCTGCGCAGGAAAAGTAAAAGTTTAAAAAGTAAAAGCCTACATTCTCGGTGGAATGTAGGCTTTTTGAAAGCTGGCAGAGGGGGTGGGATTCGAACCCACGGTGACTTGCGCCACGCCGGTTTTCAA
>CAZOWD010000268.1:0-2460 GCA_964583225.1 uncultured Verrucomicrobiales bacterium
GACCTACAAGCTCGATCAGATGCGGAATACCAACACCTCATCGACCTCGCGCTAAAAGGCAAAGAACAGCTCAAGGCATAAACGCCTCGCACACACTTATCCAAAAAGAGCCCAGTGGAATTCCACTGGGCTCTTTTAATAAATGGATTTTAATCCTCAGCTTACTCAGCAGAAACTGCTGCAGTGATGAGAGCAACAAAGCTTTCTACTTGAAGGCTTGCACCTCCAACAAGTCCACCGTCGATGTCTGGCTGACTGAGAAGCTCAGCTGCATTTTCAGCTTTCATGCTACCACCGTATTGAATACGAACGCGGTCAGCCACTTCTGAGCTGTAAAGGTCTTTTACAACAGAACGCACAAACGCATGAGCGTCTTGAGCTTGTTGTGCAGAAGCCACACGGCCTGTTCCAATCGCCCAAACGGGTTCGTAAGCGATCACAAGATCAGCTACATCTTCACCATCGATTCCAACTAATCCGTCGGTAATCTGAGTGCGAAGCACTTCTTCAAGCTTTCCACCGTCACGCTCTTCAAGCGTTTCACCGATGCAGAAGATCGGCTTAAGGTTCGCAGAAAGACACTTTTTGATCTTAGCATTGATGATCGCATCAGTCTCTCCGTAAAGGGTCCGGCGCTCACTGTGACCAAGGATCACGTAGCGGACGAACAACTCTTTGAGCATCATGGTGCTGATCTCACCTGTAAATGCTCCGTTGTCTTGCTCGGAAACATTTTGAGCTGAAATAGCTACAGCAGAGTTAGAAGGAAGTGCTGCTACCGCTGCTGGGATAGAAACGAATGGAGGGGCAACAACCACATCGGCTTTATCCGTGAGGTTGCCGAGAGCTCCGGCGAATGAGGTCATGAAATCAGCAGCCTCTTTAGGGCCGATGTTCATTTTCCAGTTAGCTGCAATAATAGGTTTACGCATTTTTGTAATAGTTAGTAATTAATAGTTAGAAAGTAGATTGGATATTAAACCTCTGTAAGTGCGGCAACACCTGGAAGTTCTTTTCCTTCGAGTAGTTCAAGAGAAGCTCCGCCACCTGTAGAAATGAAGGTTACTTTGTCCTCAAGACCAAATTTCTTCACTGCAGTCACGGAATCACCTCCTCCAACAATGGAAAGGGCATCGCTCGCAGCTACGGCCTCAGCCACAGACTTCGTTCCTTGCTCAAAGGACTTCATTTCAAACACACCCATAGGTCCGTTCCAAACGATAGTCTTAGCTTTTGCAATTTCAGCAGAAAATTCAGCAATCGCAGCTTCGCCAATGTCGAGACCTTCCCAGCCGTCTGGGATGCCTTCGCCTTCAGCAGCCACAACGCGAGTTTCCACTCCGTCTTTAAACTCCTGGGCAATACGGGTATCAGCAGGAAGCATAAACTTGGTGTTTTTCTCTTCAGCAAGCTTCAAGATGCTCAAAGCAAGATCCAGCTTATCGTTTTCTACCAAAGAATCTCCAACTGCAAAACCTTGAGCCTTGCGGAAGGTGTAAGCCATGGCTCCAGCGATGATGAAGGTGTCAGCTTTTTCAAGAAGATTGGTGATCACTTCAATTTTATCGCTCACTTTAGCTCCTCCCATGATTACGAGGAATGGCTTCTCTGGAGTTTCCAGCTTGTCGCAAAGGAACTCAAGCTCACGCTCAATGAGGAATCCCATAGCGCTTTGAGAAACAAAGTGCGTTACGCCTTCGGTCGATGCGTGAGCGCGGTGAGCGGTTCCAAAAGCATCGTTCACAAAGATTTCTGCATTAGCGGTGAGCGCCTTTGCAAATTCAGGATCGTTTGATTTTTCACCAGCGTGAAAGCGAGTGTTTTCAAGAAGAATCACACCACCTTCAGCGAGAGCTTCGCGCTTGGCTGCTGAATCAGCACCAACACAATCGTCCGCAAAAATCACGTCCTGACCGAGAAGCTCGCTCAAACGAGTCGCCACTGGCTTAAGTGAATATTTTGGATCGGGCTCGCCTTTTGGACGGCCAAGGTGAGAACAAAGAGTCAGCTTAGCGCCACCTTCAAGAAGTTTTTTGATAGATGGGAGAGCTGCAACGATACGTGTGTCGTCGGTGATTTCACCGGCATCGTTGAGAGGGACATTAAAGTCGGCACGCATCAGAACGGACTTGCCGCTGACATCGAGATCACGAATACTGAGTTTTGACATAATAAATAAGGGTATATACTAGGATTGATAAAAGGTTGGGTTGGATTAACAAGATTCACCCGTGAAATTATTCACTGTTAATCTGGTCAATCTTGTTAACCCACCCAAAAAGAAACTAAATTTCAAATAAGCAAAAAGGCGGAGGAAGTTTCCCTCCTCCGCCTTTGAAAAAATCATTACTGATTAGAGGGATGCGCCAAGCTTGACCATTCCTTCAGCAGCACGGTTGGAGTAACCCCACTCGTTGTCATACCATGAGCAAACTTTGACGAAGTTTCCGTCGTTTACCA
>CAZOWD010000269.1:0-2452 GCA_964583225.1 uncultured Verrucomicrobiales bacterium
AACTCACCCTGTGCCATTTGAGTTTTGATAACCTCCCCAGGTTTCACCTTCGAAGCATCCTTGATAATCTGCCCGTCGGCATCCATCGTAATCGAAAAACCTCGGGCAAAGGTTGCATCGGGTCCCAAGGTTCGCACCAGAGCCGAGAGCCGACGCAAGCGTTGCTCTTTCTGGCGAAGCGCTGTTTTTCCAGCCAACTCCAAACGAGCCCTCGCGTGATCGAGCCGTTCGGCGCGACGCTGCATCACCCGCTCAGGATGATACGCCGCATGCCGAACCGCCAACTCCTTGAGCCGACCATCCAACACGTCCAACTCACCAAACGCGGCAAGTTTCAAATCCTGACGAACCTGATCGAGCTCTTGCACGGGCTCTCGCAATGCTCGCTCAATCCCAGCCTCGTCCCGAGGCAACAACGCTCTTCGGGCTGACGCCAGCACCATTCCATCGTGCTTCAGACGGTTTTCCATCGCGCGGTTCATGGCCGACAGCAAACTTGCCACCTGAGCGCGAAGCTCCTCGGCATCTGGAACCACCAACTCTGCCGCAGCACTCGGCGTAGGAGCCCGAAGGTCCGCAGCAAAATCCGCAATTGAAAAATCAATCTCATGCCCCAC
The DNA here is from genome assembly GCA_964583225.1 of uncultured Verrucomicrobiales bacterium. Lineage (GTDB taxonomy): Bacteria > Verrucomicrobiota > Verrucomicrobiia > Verrucomicrobiales > Akkermansiaceae > Oceaniferula. The sequence goes on from CAZOWD010000269.1 coordinate 618, forward strand.
AGCAGATACAATTGGAATAGGGCATCGGTGAATGGCCCGAGCCACAATTTCCTCGTTAAAATTCCACAAATCTTCCAGCGATCCACCACCGCGCCCCACAATAATCACATCCACCCTCGGATAACCCCATTTTTCAGGCTCACCCAATTGATCGATCGCCCGAGCAATTCCGACCTCAGCCCCCGCTCCCTGCACCTGCACGGGATACAACACAGGCTGCACCCAAGGTGCCCGCCGCGCCAACACGTTTAACATATCCTGCAGCGCAGCTCCATTTGGCGAAGTCACCAAACCAATCACCTGGGGAAACTTCGGAAGTGGCTTTTTAATCGAGCTCTCAAAAATCCCCTCGGCATGCAATTTACGTTTTAACGCCTCAAACCGAGCCTGCAAATCGCCAAGCCCCGCTTCCTCCATCTGCTTCACAATCAACTGAAGCTGACCGCGCGATTCATACAACGACACCTCACCGTAAATCCTCACCTTCATCCCGCTTTCGGGCTTCGTTTTCGACCGCGCCGCCATTCCTTTAAAAAAGACACAAGAAATCTGCGCACCCTCGTCCTTGAGGGTGAAATACGCATGCCCGCTGGCATAACATTTATAGTTGCTGATCTCACCCTCCACCCAGACTTCTCCAATCTCGATTTCGAGTAAATTTTTCATCCGGCGCACCAACCGGCTCACTGTCATACTCTCTGCCATATTTTCTAAATTTCTCCGCGCACACTCGCCCCAAGTTCGCATTCTGGCAATATGAATCTCTTGATTCTTGACTCTTACGCAAAGGTTTCTAGTCTCCACCCCGCTATGGCCGAACGCACAAATACCGATCCCGAAAAGATGGAAAAAATCGTATCCCTCTGCAAAAGCAAAGGATTTATCTTCCAATCAGGCGAACTCTACGGAGGTCTGAACGGATGCTGGGACTACGGTCCGCTCGGCGCAGAGCTCAAACGCAACCTCAAAGAGGTCTGGTGGCGTAGAAACGTCCAAGAACGCGACGACATTCTCGGAATGGACGGATCCATCCTCACGCACCAAGCCGTGCTCACCGCATCGGGTCACGTTGGCGGATTTTCAGATCCAATGGTTGATTGTAAAGTTTGCAAAAAACGCTATCGCGCGGATCAACTTGACGATATCCCAATGTGCGAAAAAAAGGCCACGTTGCCCAAAGGTTCAGATAAACACTGCGAACTCACAGAACCCAAAGAGTTCAACCTCATGTTTCAGACAAAAATGGGAGCGTCGGCAGACGAAAACGATCCTAACGCCATCGCTTACCTCCGACCAGAAACCGCACAGACCATTTTTGTGCAGTATAAAAACGTGCTCGATTCCTCACGTCTCAAAATCCCATTTGGCATCGCCCAAATCGGAAAAGCATTCCGCAACGAAATCAACCCACGCAACTTCACCTTCCGCTCCCGCGAATTCGAACAGATGGAAATTGAATATTTCTGTCACCCCGACGACGGATTGCGCCTCACCGATGAGTGGCTCGAAAACCGTCTCGCATTTTACGAAGAAATCGGACTCGATCGCGAAAAACTCCACGTCCTCGACGTGCCAGACGGCGAGCGTGCGCACTATTCTAAGAAAACTTACGACATCGAATACGACTTCCCATTTGGTCAGCAAGAACTCGAAGGCGTAGCCTACCGGGGCGCTTACGACCTAGGAAAACACCAAGAGGCATCTGGCAAAACACTTGAGTATTTCAACCCAGATACCAAAGAGCGATTCATCCCGCACGTTGTAGAACCTTCCGCAGGATGCGACCGCACCATCCTCGCCCTCATTTGCGAAGCCTACGACGAAGAAGACCTCAC
>CAZOWD010000270.1:0-2440 GCA_964583225.1 uncultured Verrucomicrobiales bacterium
GGGGGGATGGGGCGTTGGTTGTCTGAAGGATGGTGTATCGTTATGGAGAGTTTACGTCAATCGATCTAATTGTTTTCAGGTTGGAAGTTTGGTGATTGCCACCTTTACCATTAGATGATAGCTAGACCTCAATATGAAAAACTTGGTTAAGGTAACCTTTCTTTTTTGTGCCTGTTTTGTGATTGGGTATTTGTTGGAGCCTTTGTGTTTTGTGCATTCTAGTTCGGTGTCAGAGGATCAGTCCGAAGCTCAGGCGAAGACAGAAGAGGTGAAGAAGCCAGTAGATCGCCAAGCGGAGAAGAAAGTGTCACTGGGAAATCAGCCAAGGATCGAAAAAGAATCGGCTGAAAAATCGGCCCAAGTGACGAAGGATTCTCAAGAGAAAAGTGTGATTGAGGTTGTTGATTCTGGCGATAAAAAAGAATCTGAAAAATCGGAGGTGAAATCTTCTCCATTTCCAATTCAAGACCTCAAGTTGGGGCAGTTTGAAAAACGTTCTATTACGGGGAGCCTTGAGTTGGATAAAGCAATCCGCTACGCGATCGATAATCGACGGTTTGAGGATTTTGCGAAGGTGTTGGAAAAAGAAATTTGTAAACCCGTTTCAAAGCGGCCTGAAATTCCTTCTAAGGAGTTGAGTAAGTTGTTAAAAAACAAAGTGTGGCGGCATGCGTTGAATGTCGACACGTTGATTCATTTGTTTTCTTCGGGGGAGTTGGATGAGTTGGCGAGTGCCAGCAGTCGGGGTGGAGATTTTTATTATTGGGTGTTAACGACACCGCAGGCGCTCACGCAGTTTTTGTATAACCTAAAACCTCAAGATAACCTGCGCCAAGCTATGTTGATTTGGCAGGATATTTGGGAGAGCGAAAAGGATCCAAAAATCCGCGATAAATATTTAAACTTGGCGATTGCATGCGCTCTGGTTTTTGACACAGGGAACATTAAAGTTAAAACGGATACGGCTGAAGTTCGGTCTTTAGAGCGTTACACTTTATTCCGTGAAAATGCAGAGCGGAAGCGGTTGAAAACTGTGCTGTCTAATATGGAGGTGGCCGATTTAGTGTGGGTGGTGGACGTGCCCCTTTCAGATAGTGAAATTGAATGGGCTGTGAAGAGGGCTAATTTTAGTCGTAGGCGATGGGGGAAGGCTTATGGATCTATCGAGTATTTGATGGAAAGGGCGGTAAATGGAGAAAATCCGTATGATGGATATACTTTGGCTCAGATCAAAAAACATGGAGGGATTTGCGGTGACCAGACGTATTTTTCTGTAAATACAGCAAAGGCCAATGGCATCCCAGCGGCGGGAGTTTCGGGATCGGGAGACCGAGGTGGTCACGCATGGTTGGCGTATAAACCAAATAAAGATAAATGGGATACCAGCACTGGAAGGTATGAAAATTATTCGAACGGAACAGCTTGGAACTCTCAGATCAATCAGAAGATTTCAGAATTTGATTTTATATTGATGTCCGATCGAAAAATGAAAGTTTCGAGAATTATGGATGCTTATTCTTTATTGCGATTTGCCTCTGTTTTGGAGTTGGTGGGGCATGATCGGTTAGGGATTCGTCAAGTTTTTGAAGAGGCTTTAAGGATTGCTCCATTGTTGCCAGACGCGTGGATTGCTTATGTCGGATTTTTGGAGAAGTCTGACCCCGAATTGACACAGGCGGAGTGGCAAAAAGTGATCGATACGATCGAGCGCACTTTTAAAAAACATCCGACGATGTGGTTGATGGCTCGGGATCTCACGAAAAAACATATCTGGAAATATATGAGTGAGGATCAAATTGAAAAAACGCAATCTCGCTATCGCACCGAAATAGCTCGGAAGTTTCCAGATCGAGGTGATTTGATCCGAAATTTGATTAAGGATCAGGCTGCCATGGTGAGTAAAAAAGACGATTTTAAAAAGATGCGTTCTTTCTTCCGCCAAACATTGCGACTTTTTGGAAAGGATACGTTAAACTTCAAATTGATTTCTAGTCTGTATTTTCAATATGGTCAGAAATATCCTGAAAATCAGAGACAGGTTTGTGATGATATTGAAAACTATTTTAGTCGTCACCTCGATACGGAGTCGGGAGATTATTTTAAAGCGAAAACTGAAGTGAGTATGTTGAAAACCATTGCCAATTATTATCGAAAAATAGGAGAGCAAAGGAAGGCTGATCGCTATGCTAAGGAGGCGACTCGTCGTTTGAAAAGTGCTAAGAAAGGCGCGTTGTAGCAGGATAAGGGGTGTTGTTTTTACCGCTGTGAGCCTAGGGTGGGGAAGTCGTAGCTTTTTATGCGCTTGTTACAGAGGCTGATCTTCAACGTAGTAGTTTTGAGGGGAAAGTTATCCTATCCATTCGACTACGACGGATTGCGGATTGGTATATGCTGTTCGTGTTATCCTAAAATCCGCAATTGGATTATCAAAACGAAGGCG
>CAZOWD010000271.1:0-2413 GCA_964583225.1 uncultured Verrucomicrobiales bacterium
CTGGTTTGAGCGATACCCGATCGAATCCGCGCAGTTGAAGTTCGTAAGTCGTTAGGGAGCTTAACCGTTGTGTGAAATAGAGTTGAGGGATTTCTACGCCGGCAACTTTGCCTGTGTTGGTTATGTCAAAACTGACTGTCAATATGCCGTCGGAAGCGACTTTCTTTGGCGTGAGTTTGAGGTTTTTATAAGAAAATGTCGTATAAGATAACCCAAATCCAAAGGGCCAGAGGTATCCGTGAACCGCGCGGTTGCTTTCGACATTTGCGGCGGGTTTAGCGGGGAAGTTAAGTGGAAGTTGCCCGGTTGTTTTTACAAAATTCATCGTCGTTTTTCCCGATGGATTGATATCGCCAAAAAGAGCTTCGACGGCGGCAGTTCCTCCAAATGGTCCAGGTAAATAACTGTGGAGGATGGCTGGACTAACTTTGTTTGGCCAGTTGAGGGCGTTGGGTCGTCCCGAGAAATGCACGACAACAAAGGGTTTGCCCGTTTTGGCAATTTCTCGGATGAGGAGGTCTTGATAGCCGGGAAGTGAGAGGCTCGTGCGAGAATTATTTTCGCCACACGTTGTAAATCTAGAAGGTGTTTTACTTCCATAGGGGGTGTCGCCAACAACCACGACGGTGAGGTCGGATTTTTTAGCATTGGCGATGGCTTCATCTAGCTCAGCACGTTCTTTTTTATTGGGTGGTTCGGGGAGGATTTCTGAGTTTGGCCACGCGTGATCGACAAAATTGCACCCCCGTGAATAGAGGACATTAAATGCACCGTTATGATACGATTCGAGCGCTTTGCGCACTGTGATGGTATTGTTTGTGAGAGGTCCGTAGTGTTGGCGAGCGTATTCAATACTATCGGCATTTGGCCCACAAACCGCGATGGTTTTTATCTTCTTGGGATCGATTGGGAGGAAGTTGTTTTTATTTTTAAGCAACACGATGGCCTCGCGAGATGCGCGTAGGGAAAGGTCGAAACTCTTTTTGTTCATTGCTACTTTGTCTGCCTCGGAGAGTGATCGATAGGGATGGTCAAAAAGGTGACGTCTAAACTTAACGCGTAGGACATTACTCACGCGTTGATCAACGACGGACATAGGGACTTTCCCTTCGCGAATGAGTTGGCGAAGAGGCATGACATACGTGTCGGGTTTTCTAAATGTCGTGCGCACATCCATACCTGCGAGAATGGTTTGTCGGACCGCGTCTTTTTGGCTTTTTGCGACATGGTGTTTGACGTGTAGGTATTCGACGGCATCGCTGTCGGAGACGATATAGCCGGTGAATCCCATTTCGCCACGGAGGACATCTGTGAGATAGTGGTGGCTTGCGGCGATGGGTTCGCCATCATAATCGTTGTAAGAACACATGAGCCCATCTGGTTTAGCTTCCTTCATGACGCGTCGCCACGGAGCGAGGTGGATGTATTCGTTTTCACGTGGTGTCGAACGGGGATCGGTGCGTGAAAACCCTTGTCGGGCACCCGCTGAAGACGTGTAAAAAACGTAGTGTTTAGGAGAAGAGGTTACACCTTGAGCTTGAATGGCTTTGACGGCGATGGTGCCAAACTCACCAACGAGCCACGGGCTTTCACCAAATGTTTCTTCACATCGTCCCCAGCGAGGGTCGCGGATCACATCTAATAAGGGGGCGTAGAGGCTGTCGTATCCGAGCACATAGGTTTCTTTGCCTGCGACAGCTGCGATATCGCGAATGAGCTCACGATCCCAGGTGCAACTTTGAGCGAGAGCGCAGGGGAAACCAGTAGAAGCAGCGGTTTCAACGCCTCTGAGTCCTTCGTTTGTAAATTCGCACGGAATCCCCAATCGGGTATCTTCAATGAAAAACCGGCGTGTTTCATTAAGTGCCCAAACGAGCTTAGAGGGTTTGCGGATAAATGCGACGCCGGGGAGTTTGGGATTATCGTAGTAATTAAACCCGTTGAGGTGTTCATCGATGTTGGCGATGCCGTCTTTTTGAACCTCTTTAAACCAGGCTTTAGTAGGTAAGTAGTCGGGAGTGACGCGGTTGTATCCGTAGAGCGTGACGAGTTGGGCCGTTTTTTCCTCAACAGTCATTTGCCCAAGTAAATTTTGGATGCGTTTTTCGATGGGGACGTTGGGATCCTCGTAGGGATCTTTTTTTCCATTTTTATTCAGATCGATCCATCCATCGTGATAAATATCTTTGCGTGTCACCACGGGGATATTTTTTTTGAGGCATTCCTCGTATGTGATTGGGTAGAGAATAGCTCTCGACTCGTCTGTTTTTGATTTTTCGTCCAGTCGCCCAGCATCGTCGGTGGTGGTTGTCTTTTTGGTTTTATGTTTTTTTGCTGCATCGAGAGGTAGGGTGAGAATGCTAGCGGTTGCAAGAGAGAGAATTCCTACAGAAAGAGAAAATGATGGACGAGA
>CAZOWD010000272.1:0-2366 GCA_964583225.1 uncultured Verrucomicrobiales bacterium
CCATCGAGGAGCTCTTCGTGTGAAATTCCCATAGCTTCCATGGACATGGAGCAGGCTACAAGTTTTGCACCGCCTTCAATCACCTCGCTGAGGAGACCTTCAAGGTTAGGTAGGTTTTTAGCAGCCATGCGGGACTTCATCATGCGGGTTCCCATACCTCCCATGTTCATGTTGGAAAGAGGAAGTTTGCCTGTGCCTTGAGGAAGCATTTTGCCAAACATCTTATCCATTACGGTTTTGCCGTCGATTGGAGTTGAACCTGGTTTGCGGAGAGCGTTGAGTCCCCAGAAGGTGAAGAACAGAGTAACTTTTCCGCCCATAGCAAGCGCGCCATTAGCAATAACCAGTCCAGCGAGCACCTTGTCCATTTCTTGAGAGAACATAACAAGTGTTGTGTCGTTGTTTGGTGTTGCCAGCGCAGCTCCTGTGGTTGTTGCTGGAGATGTCTCGAGAGGTGCTCCATTTTTAGGTGGAATGCGAAGCGATCCGTAAACGATTCCTTTTTCGCGACGAATATTGAGGAATTCGTATCCGTTAGCGGTGCAGAATGCAGGGAAGTCGGTTGCAAATCCAGCATCGCTGGCGCTGACTTCAAGCACATCGCCAGGGGCGAGTTGGCTCGTTTTTGCTTTGATCTTAACGATTGGTCCTGGGCAAGGAAGGCCTGTGCAGTCGAGTTTGTGGGTATTTTCCGGTGTGACTATTGCACTAGGTTCTGGTGTGACGGATGGAGCCACCACAGGAACTGGCGTAGGATTCACTGGAGCCAAAGATGGGTTTGAGGTGAGACCACCAGTAATACTGCGCACATCAAATCCGTTGAGTCTAAGGATGCGGTTTGCAAAGTAACTTAACTTACCGAGAGCACAAACGACGACAACTGGCTTGGATTTGTCGAGTTCATTAAGTCGGCCACGAAGCGTTTCCAGTGGGATGCTGACAGCGCTAGGGATTGGGCGAACATCAACCATTTCTTGTGGGCGGACATCGATGAATTGCGTGCCTTCAGGTAATGGCAGTGTTGCCGGAATGACTAATCCGTCGCGAAGGTTGCAAGCTGCCATTGCAGCGAGGTTGACAGGATCTTTAGCACTACCAAATGGAGGCGAGTAGGAAAGCTCGATGTGCGTGAGGTCATCGATGGTAAGTTTACCCGTGATGGCGGTTGCGATGACATCCATGCGTTTGTCGATGCCGTCGGGACCAACTGCAGAAGCTCCAAGAATTAACCCGTCTGATTTTCTCCAGAGGAGTTTGAGTGTGACGTTGGTGGCTCCTGGGTAGTAGCCTGCATGGCTGTGAGCGTTGATGGTAACGGAGTCGTAATCAACTTTAGCCATTTGGAGGCGACGTTCGTTGTAACCTGTGGTTGCGACGACTTGGTCAAATACGCGAACGATGGAGGTTCCAATGCTTCCTGGGTAAGGGAGTGCTTTGTCGCCGAGGAAAATGTGATCGGCTACGGTGCGACCTTGGCGGTTAGCTGGACCACCGAGAGGGATAGATACTCGGCCACCGAGGATGGGTTCGACCGTTTCGCAAACGTCTCCAGCGGCGTAAATGTCGGGGTCGTTGGTTTGTTGGTATTCGTTTACAACGATGTGACCGCGTTCGCTTAGTTCGAGTCCGCATGCTTTGGCGAGATCGCTTTCAGGGCGAACGCCAATGGAAAGAATGACCAATCCCGTGGTGATGGATTTTCCAGAGTTGAGTTTTGCGGTGATGAGTTCACCTTCGCGAGTAAATCCAGATACACCGTCGCCGAGCACGACGTTGATGCTGTGCTCGCGCATTTGTTTGGTGATAGGAGCTGCAATTTCAGGGTCAACCTGAGGAAGCACTTCTTTTTGAAGTTCTACAACGTGGACGTTTTTGCCGATGTGGCGAAGCTGTTCTGCCATTTCGAGTCCGATGAATCCTGCTCCGATGACCAAGACGCTATCGACGGTCTCGGCAGCGAGCTTGATTTTGTCCATGTCTTGAAGGTTGCGGAGTGTGATGATTTTTTCATCTTTAATTCCCTCAAGTGGTGGAATGAGTGGGGTGGCTCCGGGGGCGAGAATGAGTTTGTCGTAGCTGATGACTTCTTCTTTTCCATCGGTCATACTCCGAACCGTGACTTCTTTTTTATCGCGGTCGATCGAAGTAGCTTCGGTTAAGTTTTTGACATCGATAGCGAGGAGCGCGCGAAGCGACTCAGGAGTTTGGAGCGCAAGGCGTGAGCGGTCTGTGATTTCTCCACCAATGTGATAAGGGAGTCCGCAGTTTGCAAATGAAACGTCGGGGCCACGCTCGATGATGGTGATTTTAGCGGTTTCGCTAAGCCGGCGCGCACGGGCGGCGGCGGAGGCACCACCGGCGACGCC
>CAZOWD010000273.1:0-2352 GCA_964583225.1 uncultured Verrucomicrobiales bacterium
GGAAAACTCGAAATGTTTAAATTTAAAGATAGGAGTTTTCGTGAAATTAAGCTCCCATCCCCAGCTGATTCCCTTTTGAAGGGTTATGCTGGACATGATATTTTTGACGTGAGAGATGGAACAGTTTACCGGCAATTTCCACTGTATCGTGCCAAGGATTCTAATGCCACTCCTACTGGTGGCACTAGATGTTTAAAGTTGAAATTGTCAGAAAAGGTATGGACCTTGTCGGATAAATCGTTGTAGGCTATTCGGTAAATTGGTTGATCCAAGAAAACCCTCGCCAGTTCTTTGACGAGGGGGAGGAGGTTGTAAAATGCGGGGTTAGTCGCGTTTTTTGCCTTTGAGTTTGGCTTCGATGAATGGGTCGATGTTGCCGTCCATGACGCTGGAGATGTTGGCAGTTTCTACTCCTGTGCGTAGGTCTTTTACCATTTGATAGGGTTGGAACACGTAGGAGCGGATTTGGCTTCCCCAGCCGATTTCCCCTTTGGCGGAGTATTCGCGATCGGCTTCGGCTTTTTGTTTATCTTCTTCGATCTGGTAAAGTTTTGCGCGAAGGAGCGCCCAAGCATTTTCTCGGTTGCGAAGCTGTGAGCGTTCTTGCGTTGAGCGAATCACAATTCCGGTCGGTTTGTGTTTGAGAATGACGGCCGTTTCCACCTTGTTGACGTTTTGTCCACCTGCACCTCCAGAGCGTGCCGTATTGATTTCGACGTCGGAATCGGGGATGTCGATGTTGATATCCGTCGATATTTCAGGTGATGCGTCAACTGCGCAGAAAGATGTGTGGCGTTTGCCAGCGGCGTCAAATGGGGAGATCCGGACAAGGCGGTGCACTCCTCGTTCATTTTTTAAATAGCCATAAGCGTAGGGGCCATCGATTTTGAGAGATGCAGCGCGGCACCCAGCACCGTCGCCTTCTTGGTAGTCGAGGTGGGTGACGGTGAACCCTTTGCTTTCCGCCCAGCGGATATACATGCGAAGCACCATTTCTGCCCAGTCGCAGGCTTCTGTTCCGCCGGCCCCCGCTTGGACGCTGAGGTAGCAGTTGGCTGAATCTGTTGGTTTGTCGAGAAGGGTAATGAGTTCGAAGCTGTCGAGGTCTTTGATGATGGATTTGTATTCATCATTTGCCTCATGAGCAAAATCGAGGTCGTCAGTTTCTTTTGCGAGTTCGATGACCTCGTCGAGGTTTTCGGCTCGTTTTTCGAGTGCGAGAAAGGGATTGAGTCGCCCTTTGATGAGGTTGGCTTTGGCGACGGTGGCTTGAGCTTTATCGGGATCGTTCCAGAAATCGGGAGCTGTCATCAGATGCTCAAATTCCTCAAGCTTGGTTTTGAGGGTAGGGATGTCAAAGATACCTCCTGAGTTCGGACAAGCGACTTTTGAGAGAGTCGGTGTCCAACGCCAGGAGGTCAGCGATATTATGTTCACTCATACGGGCTGAGTGATAGCGTAATCTAGAGAGATTGAAATAATGAATTAGGGAGTTTTTGAGTTTTTTGCTCGGATGAGTTAGCGATATGACCCGCAATGTGGGCAGTTTGGATTGCGAGTGAGGTTAAATTTTTTCAGCTCACAATCTTGGGCTGAGTAGTGGATGAGTTTGTCGGTTTGAGGGGTGGGGAGCCCTGTGAGCAGTTTGATTCCTTCCATTACTCCGATTTGAGCGATAAGGGCAGATGTGGCTCCGATGACGGGGAATCGACGTTTCCATCCAGCGGGAGGTTCTGGCGTGAGACAGGCCAAGCAGGTGGTTTTTCTCGGATTCACGGCAAGCACTTGCCCCTCCATGTTAAACATCGCGCTATCGACGAAATATTTTTTTTGCCTGATCGCTTCGCGGTTCATCAGAAGGCGTTCTTCAAAAAGTGGCGCACAGGAGAAAACGATATCAGCCTGAGCTACGAGTTCGGCTGCGTTTTCTTCGGTGATGTTGGAATCGATGGGGAGTGTTTGGATGTGAGGGTTAAATCGGGTAAGCGTTTCGGCGGCTTGTTGCGCACGGTTTTTCCCAAGTCCTGCGTGATGCATCAGGATTTGGCGGTTGAGATCGTCTTCTCGCAACTCTCCTCCGTGAGCTAAGATGATTTTCCCGATACCTGCTGCGGCGAGAGACTGAGCGAGAGGACCACCCAACCCGCCGACCCGGGAGACCAGTGCTGTGGAGTTTCTGAGGATTTCTTGTCCGCGTTCTCCAAAATGAGGAACGTTGAGCTGCCAAGCGTAGATGGATTTATCGGTGGTCGAGAGCATGGGGGGAGATGGAGTGTATGGGGCGGATCAAAAAAAAGAGGACGGGTCTATCCTCCAGCCATGGGAGGCATGAGGGTGAGTTCGCAGTCGGTG
>CAZOWD010000274.1:0-2351 GCA_964583225.1 uncultured Verrucomicrobiales bacterium
TTATTTCACCATCAAAACATGACCATAAGAATGCGTGCCGCCTTCACTGCGAATCACGGCGCGGATTTTGCATGAGTTGTTAGCTTGGATATTGTTGGGGATTTTTAATGTGTAGAGGTTGTTTTCACTATTCGAGCCTGTGCTTCCGAGGTGTTTATCGTGAGCGACTTCTTGTCCATCGGCGATGAGGGCAACGGATTGAATAACGAGTTTGTGGCTCCCTTTGCTGTATGCGAAAGCGATGCCTTTGAGTTTTTTAAGTTGGTCGGCGGGGAAATCCCACTCGACGGTTTGCCAGCTGGTTTTGACTTGTGATGGGTCCCACTGCGCAAAAACCTTGGCATTTTTGTATTTTGTGTGATCAAAATCTTTAGAGGCAGGCAGGGGAGGAAGGGGTTTGGCAAAGACCTTGTGCATCCATTGCGCTGCCGCGACGGCCGGATTGTCAAAAGGCGTGATCTTGCTCACTCCTTTGCGATGATGAACCCACTGATCTTCCCATTCGCGTCGGTCTAGCGGTTTCCCGTTCATGCGTGCTTCAAATTGTGCGCGAAGACGTGGAACGTAAAAATCACGGATCAGCCCCGACCATACGCGGCACGAGTAGTCGTTGACGGGAGGTCCCCAGACGGTGACGATCTGACGCGCATTCGCCTCGTAGTCATCTTTTTGTGCTGCGCTTCCTTTGTGTTGGCGTGCGAAAGCAATCCAGCGGTCGAGTCGGTTCAGTGAGTGCGACTCCATGAGGCGGTCGGCGACAAGGAGGATTTTTTCACCGAGATTAAATGCTTTTTGAGCGGCTGACTTGTTGCCATTCTTGAGGTGGGCATCGGCGAGGTGATACCATTCTTGTGCTTTTCTCCCGAGGGCTAATGCAGCAATCTCCACGGCGTCGTCGCGGTAGTTGGCATTGGTGCTATGCTTTTGGGCGACCGAAAGAAACTTTTCAGCGGCGGCAGGAAATTCCGAGGCGCGACAAGCGGAGCCGATGCCAAATCCGTTCCAATTCTGCCAAGCAAAAGACGGGTGCGGTGTGAAATCACTGTAAACCGATTTGTGAAGCAAGTGCCATGCCTCCGCAAGCACGGGATCGTCACTCTGGTAACGGTTCGCGGCGTAACGAGGTAGCCAGGTGCTGAGGTCGATAGCTTCTCGGCTCCATGCGGTATCGCTCATGAGTTCGTAGATCACTTCATTATTTTCAATGCCTTCTCCCGAGATGGTAAATCCAACGAGGTTGTCGTGCTTCGGGTCATCGAAGGTTTTAGCGACTTGTTTGGCGTAAAAATCCATCCGTCCGACAAAAGCCGTTTTTCCTCCCATGTTAGGCACATATCCCATCACCCAAGTTTTGCCGTGGAACGCGCTGAAGTCATCCCAGTTAGGGTTGTAGTCGTTTGCGTAGTCGAGCACGAGAAGGCGGTCGTTAGGCACGGCGTCCATCAGGGCTTTGACGGTGTCTTTATTCCAGATGTTGCGTTGGTAATTAAACATCCATCCTTGCAGCGTCCACACGGCATCAGGGATTTCCGCTGTGATCGCATCGTAGGTGTTTTTCCCATATCCGGCGAGTAGCTCCGTGACGGGTTTGTCCGTCTTGGGCAGCTGCATCTCGTTGAAGCTATCGACGAGGATGTATTTCGCGGAGCCAAACTCCTTTTTCCACTCACGGAGAAATGCCACCATGATTTTTTTGAAAAGCGGGTCGTCCGGCATCATCACGACGGGGCGTTGGGATTGGGGAAACCCACCGTTCCAATGCGTGTTGTGCAGCTGGATGTTTGGGTAGATCCGTTTGATGGCAGGGGGCACAAACCCTGCAAACCCTTGCACGACAGGCTCGATGCCGAGCTGGCGCATCCGCTTGAGGAGCTTGTGCTGGAGAGCGACCTGATCCTTGTGCCACGCCTCGGTGAGTGTCCCGCCCACTTGGCGGATATTGCCCATTCGGTTCCATGGAAGGTGCGCGGGACCCGTGTAATAAGCATCGATTTCTTTTTGCGTGAGTCCGATCTGTTTCCAGACGCGGGTGCCAATCGCTTCGGTTGCCACGGGAGCCATCACCATGTTGTAGCCGTGCATGGCGAGCCAATCGAGCTCTTGTTGCCAGCGATGCCACGTCCAGTAAGGAAACGAATAACCCGCAGTCACCACATTGTAGCAGTGGCGGATTTTAAAAGGAGTTTTCCCATGCGTGGCGGCTACCGTGGGCCACTTGGCAGGAATGTTCAGACGCGTCCCTGCCCAACCAACGGTCCCCATCTTGTTGGCACGAAGGTAGTCGTAAGCACCTCGGCAAATAGCGACCGTGCTGCTGCCGCTGATTTTGAGGACATCGGGAGAGGATTGAT
>CAZOWD010000275.1:0-2350 GCA_964583225.1 uncultured Verrucomicrobiales bacterium
ATTTTTTCGGTTGAAATCGCATTTGGTATAGACAGAGTGGATGGAAGTTTTTTGAGCCGTTTTTGATGCTTGTTCTAGTTGTGAAGGCGGTTGAAAGGCTCGGTGTTTGATTTTATTTAGAGTAAATATGATGAGGCTTTTTTTTGAAATTCGGAATTGGGGTAAGTGTGCGACCTCGATGGTTCTAGCGTTGCTTTTGCTTTCGGCGTTATTTTTCCCTCATGCGAGCGCTCATTCGGCTAAAGATTTGCCGTTTAATATGAAAAAAGTGCCGGAAACTATGGATGATTTGATGGCGATTCAGAAAGCGTTGGTGGATCATTTGCCTCGGGCGCGGGCTGCCACAGTGTGTATCAAACTCAAAGAGGGTTTTGGTAGCGGAGTGATTATTTCGCCTGACGGGTTGATTCTGACGGCGGCTCACGTGAGCGGAGGAGTGGGGCGAGAGCTTACCGTTGTGATGAACGATGGCACGGAATACAAAGCGATTACGAAGGGGCTTATTTCAAATACAGATGCCGCTATGATGCAAATAGTGGATTCGGGAACGTTTCCTTACGTCGAAGTAAATCGAGACAACGACTATGCGTTGGGGCACTGGGTGTTTGCTTTGGGGCATTCTGGAGGATTTGATAAGGTTCGAGGTCCCGTGGTGCGCTTGGGGCGGATTGTGAAGGATAATCCATCAACCTTGCAAACGGACTGTAAGGTGATTGGTGGAGATTCGGGAGGTCCTTTGTTTGATATGAGCGGACGGTTGATCGCGATTCATAGTCGGGTAGGAACTGAGACGGTTGTTGAAAATATGCACGTGCCTATGCGGGAGTATTTGGCTCATTGGAGTGAGCTCGAAGGCGATCAATTTGTAGGGGATGGACCGTTTGCGCATCGTCCGGTTAAGGGATCTGGGTTTTTGGGAGTCAAAACTGAGGATTCAGAAAAAGGCGTGGTTGTGCGTGAAGTGGGGGAAGGTTATGCTGCTGAAAAGGCGGGCGTGAAAGTGGGGGATCTATTGGTGAAAATGAACGGGACGGAAATCCCAGATAAAGTTGCGCTGAAAGCGGTTCTTGCGGAGTTAGCGGCGGAGGACCGCGTGACGCTGGAGATTTTACGCGATGGAAAACCGCAAACGATTCAGTTTCGGTTGGATAAAAGATGATTTGGAATTCCTACACTCAATTTAGAAATTAGAAATGATGTTGATGAGCCGATTAAAAAAAATGCGCTGGCCTAGAAGAACTGCTTTGCTCCTTGGGGCGTTGTTTGTTTGTGCGGGCGGGGCGTCGGTGTTTGCACAAAACGTATTGCCGTCCGATGTGAGGATTAATGGGAAGTTGACTTGGAAAGCGTTTGAGCAACAACGGGAAGTTCTTCAGTCCAGCAGTGCGGTGATTTACACGGATGAGAAATCGCATATTCGAACCGTGTATGGTGTGGTTGTGGGAGAGGATGGATACGTGCTGACAAAAGCGAGCGAGATTGACGGTGCCGAGCATCTTAGTTTGCGGATTGGCAAGGAGCTTTTTAAAGAGGTTGAGGTGATTGATGTGGATCCTCATTGGGATGTTGCGATGCTCAAGGTGAAGGCCGATCATCCGCTGGAGCCTGTGGTGTTGAGTGATGCTGACGATGTGGAGCAGGGACATTGGGTGATTTCCAATGGATCATCCACTCGTCGGATGCGTCGGGTGCGCTTGGGTATTGTTAGTGCTGTGACCCGAGAAATTAAAAGTGAGGGGAACGATGTGATTTTAGGTGTGTTGCTCAGTCGCAAAAAAGAATCGCCTCTAAAGATTGAAAAAGTAACGCCTGAGTCGGGGGCCGAAAAAGGAGGATTGAAACCTGGAGACATACTTCTTTCTTCGGATGGAGAAAAACTTCAATCTCGTGAAGATTTACTGACTGCGATGCAGGGGAAAAAGCCAGGCGAGGAGATTGAGGTCGAAGTCAAACGCGGGAAAAAAACGCTCAAGTTAAAAGTTGCGTTGATGGCGCGTCCTGGAAAAAAGATGATGAGTCGAAACGATCAAATGGGCGGAGGTGAGGAGTCGCTTTCTGAGCGTAGAGATGGGTTTCCTAGGGTGATCCACCACGACACTCCACTGACAAAAACATCGGTGGGTGGACCATTGCTGAACCTCAAGGGGGAATGCGTGGGCATGAACATCGCTCGGGCTAGCCGGGTTGCCACATTTGCTATTCCAGCGCGTGAGTTGCGCGAGATTATCGATTCCATGAAAAAGGGGGGGAGCGAGTAGCAGGTAGCAAGTAGCAAGTAGCCGCGAGCGTAGGGGGATTTCTGCTGTCACATTTAGTGGTCGCTTCGGGGTGAATCGTCTTGATCTTTTGG
>CAZOWD010000276.1:0-2329 GCA_964583225.1 uncultured Verrucomicrobiales bacterium
AATTATTCCTATGTTACCATACCACAATATCCGCATCATCGAAAAAACAAACACACTCTCAGGCCGTCTCGCAGGCTTACTTTTTGCAGACCAAGGGGCTGAAGTGTTTATCGCAGACTCATCTGATCGCACACCCACCGAACACGACGAGTATTTTAACCGCAATAAAACCGCCGTGCCAGCGAGTGAGCTTGCCGATACCTCATCGGCGGACATCATCATTGTCGATGGCGATGCCGAAGTGGCGTCGTCTCCCGAGCAAATCGTTTTGCGCATCACCGCCGCCTTGCCCGGAGATGAAACTTACGGCGATTTAGATGCCAACTGTAGCGAAGACCTTCTGAATGCGTTGGTCGGATTTTTCACAGATATGGCGACGGTTGGTAAATTTGTCGGACGCCCCGTCATTTACACACCCTTACCACTCTGCTCCGTTTATGCAGGCGTGAATGGGGCGATTGCTACGGCAGCGGCCTTAGTGGATCGCACGCGGAGTGGAAAAGGACGCGAGGTGATTGCTTCCCGACTCGCTGGAGGACTTTCCGCCATTGGCGCCTTGGCTCTCGTAACAAAAGGCGAGCCAGAACATCTTCTCCCCGCCGACCTCACGGGCATCCCAGAAGGTGTCGATCCCGAAAAAGCAAAGATGGCTCTGAAAGAAGCCGCTGAATCCGGAGAAAAACAACTTTGGCTCGAACAGCGTTTGCTTCCTCTCAACGCTCCGTATGAAGCAAAAGACGGACGCTTTGCCATGGCAATTGCTGGGGTGAACCGTCGTCTAGCACGTCGTTTCCTCAAGTATATCGGGATTTGGGATAAGGTGCTCGAAGCTGGGATGGTGGATGAAAATGTTTATACTCCCGACAGCTTGCAATACCGCGGTCGCAACTTAGCCGATGCGGGATCGCTTGATTTTGCGATGAACAAGGTATTGGCAGAGTTGATCTCCGAAGTGATGCTTCAGAAGACGGCGGATGAATGGGAAAAAGAACTCTGTGAAGCTGGTGTGCCTGCCGTAAAAATCCTCTCTTTCGAGGAATGGATGCGGGATAAAGAAGTGCTTCGCGCTAAACTCGTCGCTCAAGTGGAAGGGTTGGAAAAACCACAGTTGGGTCGTTCCGCATGGATTGCCAGTGCTCAGCCTTACCCTGAACTGAAGCAATGTGCGTCGTCGGACGCGCTTCCCGCTCGCTCCCAAGAGCGTGCACTGCCCGCCACACCTGCACAGCCAACAAGACGCCCACTCGAAGGGTTTGTGCTTGTCGATTTTGCCAATGTCATCGCGGGACCTAACTGCGGACGTATGTTTTCCGAGCTAGGAGCCACCGTGTATAAGGTGGATCCTATTGACCCGCAACACGCTCCCGTCATCATGGTCACATGGGCTGCCGAGCACGGCGTAGGGAAACACTCGATCATCCTCGATATGCACACCGAGGACGGGAAAAAAGTCATGAACCAACTTGTGGCAAGCGCCGATATGGTATCGGCGAACAAACGCGACCCTCAGTTTGAACGCATGGGACTCGGCCGTAAAGATTTGGATAAACTCAATAAAAACATCATTGCTGTGCAGCTTACGGGTCATAAGGGAGAATGCCCATCTGCCCGTGACAACTACCCAGGCTACGATCCCGCCCTTCAAGGGTTTACAGGATTGATGGAGCGGTTTGGACCCAAGGAATGTCCTACTTTCCACGGTGTGGCATCCTGCGTCGATTACCTCTGCGGATACCTCGGCACATGGGCGGGTCTAAGCGCGCTTTACCATCGTGAGGCCAACGCTCTTACGGCATCCGATGATTCCAATGCGGGCGACTGGGCAGGAACTTCGCTCGCTGCAGCGGCTTCTCTGACACAGCTTCTCATGCAACAAACACCCGCACCAGCTTCCGCTACTGGACCGCTCGCTACGGGTATGAACGACTCGGAAAGAGTTTACAAACTCAGCGATGGGTGGATTTTTGCTCAAGGCAAAACAGACCTCACGGACACTCTTGCTGGCATGACTCAGCAGGAAGCGCTCGCTCACTTGAAAGAGCAGGGGATTCCCGCAGTTCCCGTGCATACCTGCCGTGAACTCGCCAACCTTCACCGCGAGGCACCTAGTAAAACCATTACGTTTGAGCGTCGCGAAAAAGATGGCTGGATGAGCGAAAACTTTGCGCCTACTTGGTTTGTCTTTGATGGCGAATCCGTAGGATGCCCAGGGCCCGCATCACGCATCGGATCCGATGCCCCTGCGATTTTACAATCTCTTGGGTATTCGGAGACAGAAATCGAAGCCTTACAAGCCTCGGGAGCTGTTGGTCCAGTTGAGTGGGTGAAA
>CAZOWD010000277.1:0-2324 GCA_964583225.1 uncultured Verrucomicrobiales bacterium
AACCTAAAAAATCAAACACATCAAAAAATTAGATCGCCCCTTCAGGGCTCCTAAAAACTCTAAAAACATCTCACCGCCTTGTTTCAAATTTACCATATTATCTTTTCGCCAACCACAACGACGCTGTGGCTGGGGATTATTGCGTTATTCATTGTTGCTGGACTTTGCATCACTGCGGTGCTTCGCGCAACTCGCCCCAAACGCACAGGGGCACTAGAAGCTTTACGTTTTTTATGCACGCTCCTCGTTGTGCTCCTTCTCTGGCAACCTGAATGGCGCACGATCACGGAACCCGACAGCAAACCTGAAGTTGCTATTCTCATCGATGCCTCACGCTCCACAACCACGGCGGATGCCATTCTCCCTGCTGAACTCAGCGGAAACAAAAACGTGGTCACTCGCGCGGAATGGATTCAACAAGTGCTCACAAGCCCACTCTTCGCTCCACTCAAAGAAAACGATGCCAACCGCATTATTGAGCAACCTTTTTCCGCCCCCCCTAAAAATGCCGACCCAGCCACCAACGCCCTTGCAGGCACTGACATTTACTCGGCTATCGATCAAGTTTTAGAAAACCACAACAACCTCCGAGCCATCATCCTACTCTCGGATGGCGATTGGAACATCGGTCACCCTCCCGTCGCGGCAGCTCAGAAAATGCGCAGCCGAAACATCCCACTTTTTGCCATCCCCGTCGGTAGCGAAAACCGACTCCCCGACCTCGACATTTCAAACGTCACCGCCCCCACCTACGGGATCGTTGGCGAAAACGTGCAAATCCCATTCACCATCATCTCTTCGCTCGATCACGACGTTCGCACCACCATCCGACTTCGCGATAAAAAATCTGGCATCGAACGCACCAAAAACATCACCATCCCCGCAGGAAAAGAATTTCAAGATTCCATTCTCTGGAGACTCTCCACCGAGGGAACTTCAACGCTTGAACTCTCCATCCCTGTGGCTCACGGCGAAATGGTTGCCAAAAACAACCGCCGTCAATTTAACATCGCAGGGCGCAAAGAATCACTACGCGTCCTCGTGATCGAATCCCGCCCACGCTGGGAATACCGATTTATCCGCAACGCACTTTATCGCGACCCTGGCGTGCATGTTGATTGTCTTCTGCTTCACCCATCGCTGGGACCAGGAGACGGGCCAGGCTACATTCAAAAATTTCCAGAAAAACTCGAAGACCTCCAAAAATACGACGTCGTTTTTTTAGGAGATATCGGTATCAGCTCAACGGGCGACGATGGAATCACGATGAAACAAGCCGAGCTACTCAAAGGGCTCGTCGAAAACCAAGCCAGTGGCATCGTCTTTATTCCAGGCTCCAAAGGCAATCAATTCTCCCTGCTTAAAAGTCCACTAGGCGACCTCATTCCCGTCATTTTAGATAACAAACACAAAGAAGGATTCAGCGAACTCACCCCATCCCGACTCAATCTCACCTCCGACGGAAAAGGCTCACTTCTCACCATGCTCGGCAACACCGAGGACGAAAATGAAATCATTTGGAAAAACCTTCCCGGATTTTTCTGGTGCGCCCCAGTGATTAAAGCCAAAGGAGGCACCGATGTGCTTGCCGTTCACGCGAACCGTAGCAATGAGTTTGGCAGAATTCCATTACTCGTCACCCGCACCGCAGGAAATGGAAAAGTCCTCTATCTTGCCCACGATTCCGCATGGCGTTGGCGCCGAGGTGTCGAAGACCTCTACCACTACCGATTCTGGGGGCAAGTGGCTCGCTGGATGTCCTATCAGCGAAACATGGCTGCGGGCAAACGGATTCGACTCTACTTCACGCCCGACCGTCCACTTCCCGGCAACACGGTCACGCTCAACGCCAACGCATTTGACGAATACGGCGCGCCCCTCAAAAAAGGCGACGTCATCGTAGACATCACCTCACCCGACGGACAAACCCGACGCATTGGCCTCGACAAAGCCGAAGGAGCATGGGGAAATTACATGGGCCGATTCAAAATCACCCAACCCGGCGCTTGGAAAATCCAAGCCACCATCGACGGAAAACAAAGCACAACCGTTAAAACCTCTCTTTTAGCTCAAGGAACCGAAATCGAAAAAACAGGCATGCCAAACCGTCCCGATGTGCTGGAAGAAATGGCACGCGTCGCTAAAGGTCGCCTTATTACAAACGAAAACCTAGCCTCCCTCGTCAAAGAAATTCACGCTCTTCCCGATCCCAAACCCATGGAAACACGCACTCCACTTTGGTCGCACTGGGGCACCGCCCTCCTACTCATCTCCCTACTCGGCATTTTCTGGACGGGACGCAAACTCAACGGAACATTTTAAGC
>CAZOWD010000278.1:0-2319 GCA_964583225.1 uncultured Verrucomicrobiales bacterium
GATTATTGGTATCAGCCACCGCGCCATGTTTTGTGATGATCAGAAAAGATCGTGAAAACAAATTAAGCATGAGTTATGCCAATGCTATTCCTACGCGTAGCAGACGCGTGATCTTAACATTGCGAGGCAAATGGAAATTAAGTTCAACGTATAAAAACAGTGACCCTGCCACGACTGTGGAGGTCTTGCCACAGGGGAACAACACAACGGAAGTTCATTTCACTACAGGAAATCCCCGTGGACATTATTTCCCCGCGCAGACACCTACGATGATCCAGCTTTCGAAAAAGACAGATTAACCCCGTTCTCCCCTACTCTATTTTTGAGCAAGCAAACTTGCCACAACAGCATCAGCAAACGAACCAACGGCGCCGCGATACATAATCACGCCTTTTTGATCAAGCACCATGCAGAACGGCCACGATGCAATGCGGTATTCTTTGGCAATCTTTTGATCTGGATCCGAAAAGTTGGGCCAAGTCACTAAATTATCGGCCTGAAGAGCGCGTAAGTTTTTCAACGAATCTCGGTTTACGCCAAGCACCACAACAGGTTTTCCAACTTGTTCTCTGGTTGTTTTGCGTAAAATTTCAAGCATTCGACCTGCTTCGGCATCCCAAGACGACCAAAAAACGAGCATCACGACTTTGCCTCGATATTGACTCAAACGCATCGGACGCATGCTCGAATCAAACCCTTTGATCTCTGGAGCTACTCGCCCCTTCGACAGATTATTGATTTTATATAGCTCATCTTCAGCAATTTGAGCCACAGTCACATTTCCAACGGGAACGTCCGCACTTTTAATGATGGCTTCTTTCAGGTTTTTAATCCGCTCGCGCATCACTCGAGCATCATCCCCCATCCCAGCAAGCATAATGGACAACGCCAAAGCCGCCTGCCCCTGCACTTTAGGGTCTGGGTTTTTCTTTTTAATCGTTCTCAACAAACTCATTCCGCGTGAACGAATGGGAGGTTGTCCAGCGCGAGGCATTTCTCCCCGCTGATTCAAATAAACCATAGCAACACAAAAACGCCCAACCTTAGGGCTTTTTATGTGGTATCTCTCCACGGCATTCAACAAAGCGCGCTGAGATTCAGGTTTCAATTCTGGATCTTTTTCCAGCAACCATGCCCCATATTTTAACGTCCAATCCTTCGAAAGATCTCGGCTAATGAGAACTTTAAGTCGTTTGGCGGCATCAACTGGCGACGGCTGTTTTTTGGCAACGATGTGGGTAGAACCCGAAGCTTTGGCGAGCTTCATTTCTGAAAGCCAAAGTTTGTAAGAAAGGTCAAACTTGGAAGTGATCGCTTCTGCCTGCTGTTCAGTCGCAGCAAACAACGAACTCGCAGAACAAAGCAACACGATGAATAATCCAACAGTCTTGAAAGCTAGGCGTTTTCGTAAAATCATAAGGGGCTTAATAAAGTATGGATTTGAAACAAATCAACCGTTAATATTCCAAGATTCAAAATACTAATGATGACGCATCACTGTCTGAAGCTCTTTTTGGAAGAGTGTGATATCAGATTCAGTTGGACGATACCCAGGCTGATCAGGATCAATCCCCAATCGACCCATCTCGTCCACATACCACATCCCGCTTTGACCATCGGAAAACGTCACCTTACCCGTCACCATCATCCCTGGACGCGCAATCTCATCGACCGTCACACGAACATTTCCACCTTGATCCGCTGGCGGTAAAATTTCCATATCGTCTTCGGTCAACTCTTCGAGCGGCTTCTCTGCCTCATCTTCAGCAGGCTCAGGCTGTTCCTCCACCTCTTCGTCTTCCTTTTTTAACTCAATTCCCAAATCCAGAATAAGAAAGCGCGTATCCATATAAGTCAGACGAATATCCATTTCAGACTCCATCCGCTTTTGAATATCAGCCAACTGGTCACCTTCGGCAGCCCATCCGCGAATTGTAGCCACCTGTTCCTCCGTCAATTTTTTAGCATCAAACATAATTTCGCGCTCATTTAAAGGAATCCCGATTCCGATGCAAGCTCAACTCTCAAGAACTCAAGCCATTCGAGGGAACGTAAAAAATACAAACCCAATTAACAAAACGCCTCTTTCAACTCGACAATTTTCTCTGGTTCCATTTCCACTGCTCCTCCAATCGAACGCGCGAGCAAGATGGATTGAGCGGTAAATTCACATACCTCCAACCGGTCAAAAGTTTGCATCAACGGACCACCTGTCACCACGAGCGCCTCGTTATCAATCAAAATAGCGGGGCGATCGACACTGAGTTCCTTCACGACTTGCTCGGGATCGTTTTGTGCGCCGTAAGGGAGTTGTATCAC
>CAZOWD010000279.1:0-2312 GCA_964583225.1 uncultured Verrucomicrobiales bacterium
AACGCGGTGACCGATGCCCATAATTTTCTTTTTCTTCGCTAGGCGTTTTTCAACGTAAGCGTCCACTTTAGATTCTTTGCCGATTTTTTCGAGCATTTGAATAACTCCTTCGTTGGCTCCACCGTGAAGAGGTCCTTTGAGGGTGCCAATGGCGGAAGTCATGGCGGAATACATGTCGGTGAGAGTAGAAATCGTAACCCGCGCTGAGAACGTGGAGGCGTTCATGCCGTGGTCGGCATGAAGAATATAGGCGACGTCGAGAGTTTTGGCTGCCGCTTCGCCTGGTTCTTCACCATTGATGAGGTAAAGGAAGTGGGCAGCGGCTCCAAGATCCGTGCGGATTGGAGGAAGGGGTAATCCAAGACGGGAACGGTGGAAATATGCCACAATGACAGGGATGCGAGCCATGATTGAAATGGCTACTTCGTAATTTAACTCGTTGTCGGGTTCGCCGATTTTAGCGCGTTTATCATAGAGGCCTAACATGGAGACTCCAGTTCGGAGCACATCCATGGGATTGGCGTCATGGGGAGATGATTTAATGAAATCAATGACTTGAGGTGGCAAGTCGCGGTTATGACGAAGTTTTTGGCGGAAATTTTTTAGTTCTCGAGCGTTGGGGAGTCGTCCGTTGAGAAGTAGATAACTGACTTCCCCGAAGTTGCAGTTTTCAACAAGGTCGTCAATGTCGTAGCCGAGATAAGAAAGTTTACCTTCTTCGCCTTTTACGTCACTCAGGGCGGATTCGTTAGCGATGACTCCTGCGAGTCCTTTTGCGTAGTCACTCATAATGATTTTTAGATGTCTTTATTTTTAATTAATGAAACCTTATTTAAGCGGATCTTTTTTCTGTGGCAAGAATGAAAGATTAAATTTGTTGTTTTATTGTGTCATTTTACGGTTTGTTGGGATGAGGAGAATTTTTTTTGAACTCAAAGATTGGTATTTATAATTCCTCCCGCTACGTTCCCCCGCATGAAGATGGTGCTTGCGATAGAAACGAGCGTTCCCCAAGCCAGCGTGGTGATGTGGGCTGATAGCGAGGTGGTTTTTCAGGATGAGTTTACGACGGATAGAAGTCATAATTCGATGATTTTTAATCCTTTGGAGAAGGCGTTAAAGTTGTTGGGGAAAGAGAAACTTTCGCTAGTGATCGCGGGAACGGGGCCAGGAAGTTATAGCGGGACGCGCGTTGGGATTGCTGCCGCTCAAGGTGTGGCGATTGCACACGGTTGCCCAGCTGTGGGCTTGGGGTCGTTAGGGGCTACTCCCGAAACAAATGCTTCTGACTGTTTAAATTTGGATGTTGATGGCGCTGTTCCAGCCATGGCAGTGGGTGATGCGCGGCGTGGATTGTATTATATTTCAACGATCAATTCTTCAGGGGAAGCCATGGATGCGGAGTTGATGGATGCCGAGGCATTTCAAAAACGATTGGCTGACGCTCCTCTTGCCCGAATTTTTACGTTGGATGATCCTTCAAAACTTGCGCTTAACGAAGATTTGGCGAAACGCGTGGTGCAAACTCGCCCCGAGGCCCAGTGGTTGGGCGCGTTGTGGAACCGTTTGAGCGAGGCTCGACGTGAGGAGTTGGTCGCGAAGCCGCTTGCGCCTGCGTATCTCCGACCTCCATTTACCTCAAAAGCAAAAGGCGGACACCCTTTGCTTCGGAAAAATGGATGATTTAAGAATATTTTGAATGAATGGGCGGGCAGATGCGTCATAGCAGGTGAACTCCATTATTTCATCATGGCTAATTTTCAAAAAAGAATTTTTCTGGCTCTGGTAGCGGTTGGACTCGTTTCGCTACTCAATTCCTGCGAGCCTTACAATGACACCTACTACAGCGGATCTGTCAGTAGTCCAGTTGTGACCACAAGCGTTAGCACGGGGTATTACGGAGGTTATTATGGCGCTTGTGCGCCTGCCTATTGCGCTCCAGCTCCGGTTTATTGTCCTCCAACGTATGCCGTAGGTGGTTATTATAGCAGTTATCATCCGTATTATGCTTCTTACCATCACCCCTACTATGGAGGACATCACGGTTATTATCATGGCCATCACGGAGGTCACCACGGTGACCACCACCACGCAAATCGACCAGGTCATGGAAACCGCCCTCATTACGGGTCAGGCCATCGACCTTCGGGGAGTCATAGACCGTCAGTGAAGCCCGGTCGCCCATCGAGTTACCAATATATTTCCCATCAGTCGTCTTATCGCCCCTCTCATCGGCCTAGCCGCAAAAAAACAGCGTATTACAAGAGACCATCACATTCATCCTACCACGCAACTCCGTCCAGAGCTCCACG
>CAZOWD010000280.1:0-2312 GCA_964583225.1 uncultured Verrucomicrobiales bacterium
TGCGTGAATTTTGAAGTCGATGAGTAGCCCTTGTTTTTCTTTTTCTTTGAGCCAAGCGGCAAGTTTTGAGATAGGTGCGTGATGCACGATGATGTCTTCGGCATCGGTTCCGCCTCCTTCAGTTTCTCGAGTGAGGTCGGTAGCTGCAAAAAAATGCGTGGTTTCGGGTGTCATTCCTGCCGATGTGGGGGAGCTAAGGAGATGAGTGATTTTTCCAGCACGGTAGCCCGTTTCTTCGAGTAGTTCGCGGGCTGCACAATCCGCGATAGATTCTTTGGCAAATTCAGGTTCATCGCCAATGAGCCCTGCGGGGATCTCTATAACACGAGCTTGGCAGGGGACGCGGAACTGCTCTACAAGCACGAGTTGTTGGTCGTTAGTGATTGGTAGGATCGCTACGACTCCCGTGGAATTGGGGCGAGCCGCAAATTCCCAAGTGTCTCGTTTGTAAAGGCCTAGGTATTTACCTTCGGCTAAAGTTGTGAGTGTGTCGGACATGAAAGATTTCTGAACCTATTTTTTAATCTGTTTCTTTGCGCATATCGGAGCTGAGCAGTTCTTTGAGAACTTCTTGCGCGGAGCGGTTTTCATAGAGAATTCCGTAAACCGCATCGATGAGAGGAGTGCGGATTTCGGCTTTGCGAGCTACTTTGTAGATGGATAGGGTGTTGGGAACGCCTTCGGCTACCATTCCGAGGTTGGCTACAATTTCGTCGAGCTTGCCTCCTTTCCCGAGCGCTTTTCCAACGCGGTTGTTGCGGGAGTGAGGTGAGTAACAGGTGACCATGAGATCGCCGATGCCTGAGAGGCCTGTGAATGTTTCGGGGCGACCTCCAAGAGCGGTGCCGAGCCTTGTCATTTCTGCGAGTCCTCGTGTTACAAGAGCAGCGATGGCATTGTCGCCAAGTTCTAGCCCAGATGCGATACCAGCCGCGATAGCAAAAATATTTTTGATCGCTCCTCCAAGCTCCATGCCTACCATATCGTCGCAGGTGTAACTTCGGAAAAATGGGGCAGTGAAAATGCCTTGAAGTTCTGTGCTGAGCGATTCGTCTTGAGAACCGATAACAGCACAGGACGTGAGCCCGCGGGAGACTTCCTCCGCATGGTTGGGACCAGAGAGGGCAGCGAGTGGATTTTCAGGAAGCATGTCGTGGATGATTTCACTCATCCGTTCGCCGGTGTTGTGTTCAATCCCTTTGGTGCAGGAAACGATGGGCGTTTCTTTGGGAAAGTTGATTTTTGAGAGGTCTGTGGCAACGGCTCGGACTCCTGCAGATGGAACCACAAAGAGGACGAGAGAGGCTTGATTGGCCGATTCTAACTCTGTGGAAGCACACATATTTTCGGGAAGTGTGAGCCCTGGCAAATAAAGGGAGTTGGCGTGCGATGTGTTGATTTCATCGGCGACTTCTTTTTCCCGCCCAATCATGATGACTTTGTCAAACTGAAGAGCTAAGAGGGTTCCCAAGGCGGTGCCCCAAGAGCCTGAGCCGATGATGGCTACTGTGTTTCTAGAAATCATAGTGCGTGGGTGGATTAAGATGATTGATTTTTTTGTTTTTTTACAAACTTGTGCTCGGTTCCGTTTCGGAGTTTTTCAATATTGGATCGATGTCGCCACGTTGCGAGTAGAGCAATGATGATTGAAAAAATAAAAAGGGGGACGTTCCAAGTGCCGTCAGCTAGTTTGCCATGATACCATGATCCTAAAACCATAATCAAAGGAAGGCTCAGAGCTGCTCCAATGCTTGCGACTGAAACGTATTTGGTTGTGTAAAATAAAGTGACCCAGACAAGGATGAGAATAAGGACTCCAGCAGGCATGAGCGCGATGAGAGCTCCAGCTGATGTTGCGATGCCTTTCCCTCCTTTAAACCCGATCCACGGGGAGTAGTTGTGTCCAAGGATGGTTGCAAGAGCGGTGATGATGTGGAGGATTTGCGCTTGAGTGCGTGGAAGCTCCTGTGCGTAGGGGGAGAGAAAATCAAGACTCATAGGGTTGTGAGCTCCAGCATAAGTAATGAGGCTGATGCCGGCAATGGTGGGGAGGAGCCCTTTGAGCAAATCGAGAATCAAGCATGTGATGCCGTATTTTTTACCGACAACGCGGAGAACATTGGTGGCGCCGATGTTGCCTGACCCATGTTCGCGGATATTAATGCCCTTGGCTTTTGCGATCAGCAAGCCAAAGGGAATAGAGCCTATCAAAAAGGCAATGAGTGGTGGAATCCAAAGAGGTATCATAGTGGTGGTGGCTGGAGCATAGATAGGGAAATAAAAATTCCAACCGCGAAATTACCAGATCCGAG
>CAZOWD010000281.1:0-2307 GCA_964583225.1 uncultured Verrucomicrobiales bacterium
AGAATAACGAATCATTTAAGAAATCAAACGAAAAAAGAAAAAAACGCCCAATGTTAGATTGTAGCATCCAAAACAAACACAGCGCTATCGTATTCTTGAGGTAATTGAACCTTTAACCCTTTGTGCATCAAAACGTCCCCTGAAAGCGTTTTTCCTACAAACGCACCGTGCTCCCGACCGCCTTGCTGGTTCATTTCCGTTAAACGATATGCTCGATTTTCCGATAACCCCTTCAGCTTGATAACGGGTAAAAACAACCCCAGATGATGCGCTATTTTATAAACAAAAACCACAGACTGATCACCCAAAACATACATCAACGCCGCTACATCTCCTTCGTAAGGAGACATTAAACGGTAAAGATCACCTTTCTGCACAATCGGTCTTATGCGTTTATAATGATCCACGGCAGCGCGCACAAAACCCAACTCATCCTCATTCATCTCCGCAGGGTTCAGTTCTAATCCCATCCGAGCAGACATCGCCACATCAAAACGAAACTTCAGCGGTAACGATCGGCCAGTTTGATGGTTCGGACATGCGCTCACGTGCGAAGCACATGCCAGTGCTGGATAAATATGCCCAATCCCCCACTGAATAAAAATTCTCTGCAGAGCATCCGTGTTATCGCTTGCCCAAAATTCATGATGATATTTCAAAGCTCCAAAATCAATCCGTCCCCCACCACTTGCACACACCTGAAACATCACCTCAGGAAAATCATTTTTAAGCCGACGGTAAACGCCATACAACCCATCCACATAGTCTTTCCACAAGTGAGTTTGATTTTTAGCTGTGAGATAACTCGATCCTATATTGGTAAAACTCCGATTACAATCCCACTTCACATAACGGATCCCCGAGTGCTCCGACAACAAATCCGCCACGCTCTGATAAACAAACTCCTGCACCTCAGGATTAGACAAATCTAAAACCAACTGATTCCGGTAGAGCGTATTCATCCGTTTGGGCTGATGAATCACCCATTCGGGATGATTTTGAAACAAGTTACTCCGACGGTTCACCATCTCTGGCTCAATCCAAATCCCAAATTGCAACCCGCGCTCATGAGCCGACTTCACTAAAAAATTCAACCCTCGGGGCAACTTCTTCCGATTAACTTGCCAATCCCCTAACCCCGCACTTGCATCGTTTCTAGCATTCTCACCACCACCAAACCACCCGTCATCCAAAACAAACATCTCACCTCCCATCTCAGCCAAACCATCCATCATCGTCACCAACGTTGACTCATCAAAATCAAAATACGCCCCCTCCCAACTATTCAACAAAACTGGGCGCATTTTTTCTCCGTCGCGCACCCCATATTTTCGAGCCCATCGGTGAAGGTTTCTGCTCGCTCCTCCTTTTCCCTCCACGCTGTAAGTCAACACCATCCTCGGAGTTTCAAAACATTCTCCAGCATCCAAATGATATTCCGCAGCGTAAGGATTCACCCCTGCGCAAATACTCAAACTTCGGCGTTCCTGCACATCGTGAGATAGCTTACCAAAACCTAAATCAAAACTCATTCTCCACGCTCCACTCCACGCCAAAGCACCAGCAAGAACTTCTCCTGAATCTTCCTGAATAGGTCCTCCAACACTCAGCATAAACGATGGATTGAAGCCAAATGACGACCACGTTCCGTAACGCGTTTCAAGCACTTTGGTTCCCATACGCAATCGCTCCTCTTGAAGCGAACTCTCACGCTCCCAAAGTCCATAAAATGAAGTCAAATAAAACGTATCACACTCATTCGCAAAAGTAATCTCAGCTGAAGGATATTCATGTAAAGTCACCGGTCCATCTTCCTCATGATGCATCTCAACCCACTGCTCCACCACGTCCTCAGCCTCATAAGCTAAATAATGCAACGTCACCCAAAACGAATGCAATCGCTCTTTAAGAACCACCGTTGTCTGAACCCGATTATCATCCAAACGATCCACTGAATGACTTTCATACACAAGCTCAGTAGGCAACGAACCGTCCGCATGAGTCACGCGAAGCGCTGCATCATGTCTATTCCCACCAAATGCTGAATACGCCAAATCCAACTCTTCCCCTCTAGCCACCACCCCCTGAGGCACAATTTCATCCACACTCCCCAACTTCGGTCCACGATACACTTCATAAAGTTGCTCAGAAACACCCAGCACAATCGATGTCGTCTTAGTATTGATTAAGATCACCTCACTAAACTCATATTTTACCTCGTAAATATCCCCCTCGCTAAAAGTCATACGCCCAATAAAAAACACCTCACCCTAAAAATCAAACGGTTTCCCTAAATGGATATTTCAC
>CAZOWD010000282.1:0-2291 GCA_964583225.1 uncultured Verrucomicrobiales bacterium
CGGGCGCTGACATAGAGGAAGTCTGCTGAAGTTCCAGCTTTGAGTTGTTTGAAGTAGTGTAGGGTTTTTCTATCAAAAACGGGGCTGAACCATGGTTGTTCTCCGCTACCTTTGGGTGGGTAAACTTTGAGTTTTAACGAAAAAGAGGCTGCTGGAATCCGTTGACCGCTGGGGAGTGTGAAACACAGGTTCCATCCAAAATGATCTCCGATGAGCGTTCCAGGAACCCAGACTTGGCGGTCGTTAATCAATACTCGAGCACACTCGCGCTCTGTATTTTCGAGATAGTGCAGTGGGCGTCGGTAATCAAAGTGCAGATCTCCTACGCTGTATTTCAGATGAGCAACGACTTTGTCTCCATCATTAACCGCGAGCGTGATGTCATGTTGGTTTTTGGGTTTCCTCCTTTTCGATGTAGCAATAGGAAGCTTTTGAGAATGAGTGCCTGCGATGGGTTTGCCATTTTTTTCTATCGTAACCGATCCTTTTACAAGGTAGTTGCTTGGAATGTTGGGGTGAGTTACGGCAAGAGGTAGTTCATTCTGCATATCAATTCCCCACTCAGAGCTTCCTTTTTCTTGAGCAACATCGATTGTGACATCGATGCCAAGCACGAGCTCCGCAAGGTAGCTGCGTAGCGGTTGTTTGATGTTTTTCATTCTTAAAATCTCCTCAGCCACGGGATACGCGTTGGCTTCGAGAAACTTTCCGAGCGAGCTTGGTAATTTGTCATCGCTTGGGATGGCTAGGAGCTCGGGTAATTTTTGATCGAGTAAAAACTTTGCTTTAGGGTAGCGGTTTTTAATCACTGCATGTGCTACACCCCAGTTTCGTTTGGTGTAGTTGAAGTGGTTGACGTAGTAGGAGTTTATAGTTGGAATGTCGGGAAATGACTTCGCGCGGTATTCAGGTTTGCCTGTGATGGCAAGTTCGTGGCGTGGTGCGCACAGTGCGGTGAGCCATGCTCCAGAACGCAGTGCGTAATCGAGCAAGCTTTCAGCTCCTTGGTATTCAAGGTTGTAAGCCATTTTGCCAAAGCCTCCACGGTAGGTTCGCAGGAGGGTGATTTTCCAAGCTAATGTGTCGAGGTGGCGTTGATAGGCCTCAGGTGATACCAAATTGGCAGCTATCAACCCCCAAGTGGTGGACATCGTTTCTGTAGCGTGTCCTTTATCCATATCTCCGATGCTCCCGACTGAGTAAAGGGCACTGCAGTTTTCTGTAAAGGTTTTGGGACCTCCGTGAATGAGGGAGCTTATTAAATGGGGGGCATGTCTACCGTTGTAGTTTGCTGAAAATTTTTCATCTGGTTTTTTAAACTTTTCATTTTTCTGATAACGTCCGTAGGGCATTACGCCATCGGGGGCGAGTTGTTGCACGCGCTCCAGCATTTGGTCGAGCATACCTGCGGGAACTTTAGCGGGAGTTTTCATCGCAACGGCTAACCCTACGGTGACATGAGAACCTCCGTAAGAAACGCTACCGCCTCGGTATCCAGGGTTGACGGAGTGACCAATCGTCATATCGGGAAGTAACAGTTCGTCGATGGAATCAACCCATTTTTGAATGGTGGGGAGGTAACTTTCATCTTTATATTTCAAATAATACTCGCTTGCGGCGAGGAGGGCGATTCCCCGAGGAGCGGACCATTTGTCGTATTTGCAGGTGGTGAGAAATTTGGCGGCTTTATGAATGGCTGGGTCATATTGCGGATCACCCGTCGCCATCAATCCGAGCATTGCCCATGCGGTATCGAAGTGAGGAAAGGTGAACCCGTTCATGCGTTCCCAAGACCCATCAGGCTGTTGGTTTTTGACGAGCCATGCCGCTTGCATCTTGATAATGTTGTCGATTTTTTTGCCTCCTCCGATTTTATTGGGGTCGTAGCTTCCTATTTTTTGAATATCGAAATGGACTGTTTTTAAGTAGGGTTTTAATGCCTCTGGGAGTTGAATTGAGCCATCTTTTTGAACCGCCTTAAAGTTGCTCGGAGCGGCGGGAAGTTGGTTCATCTTTTCTGCAGGAATACGCAACAGAGTAAACGTGATTTCTCCTTTAGCTTCGGCCTGATCCATCAGTATGCCAGCGCCAAGAGCTAGAGAACGTTTCTCTTGAAAATTCCATGGTTTAGCATCACCCCGAGCATCGTTGGCGAGAGGAAATGATTTTCCATTGAGAGTGAGTAAAATGTCTCCTTGTTGGAGGTGGCCATCGGCGGGAGAGTCCGGGATGACGTGTTTGACGCTAAAGGAAGGAACGATAAGTTTTCCATTGGCATCAACTAAGGGTTT
>CAZOWD010000283.1:0-2285 GCA_964583225.1 uncultured Verrucomicrobiales bacterium
TTGCGCCACGCCGGTTTTCAAGACCGGTGCATTCGACCACTCTGCCACCCCTCCGTTGAATTTGGGTTGATTCAAATGAATCTGGCAAACGCTTTCGCGTTGCGGTCGCGGGGAATCTCTACGATAAAATGCGATTTGGCAAGATTAGAATTGCGATAAATGTAGAGTTTTTTTCAGATTAGGGAGGTGGGGCTTGCGTCAGGCTCTCTGATAGGCTTAAAACGGGGCTGTTATGAATAATGTTGTTATTTTATTTTCTGGTCAGGGAGCTCAAAAAGTGGGCATGGGAAAAGATTTGGCGGAGGCGTATCCCGTTGCAAAAGAATTGTTTGATAAAGCGGATGCTGCTCTCGGTTATTCGCTGAGCGATGTGATGTTTGAAGGACCAGATGAGGAGTTGACGCGCACGTCTCGCTGTCAGCCAGCACTTTATGTGCATGGGTTGGCTTGTTGGGCCGCTCTGAAAGAGCGTCTGCCTGAGTTGAATCCTGTGGTTACTGCGGGGCTTTCTCTCGGTGAGTTTACGGCGCATTCTTTGGCGGGAACGTTTGATTTTGAAACGGGATTAAATCTTGTCGCGCAGCGCGGCGCATTTATGGAAGAGGCTTGTGAGGCTACGAATGGCACCATGGCTGCGATGATCGGAGGTAAGGAAGAAGCGGTTGCCGAGTTGGCTGCGGATTGCGGAATTGACGTGGCAAACTACAACACCGTGGGGCAGTTGGTTGTTTCTGGAAGTCAAGAAGGAGTGGATAAGGCGGTGGCCGAAGCCAAAAGTCGCGGGATTCGCATGGCGAAAAAGCTGAACGTAGCGGGTGCTTACCATTCTCGTTTGATGAAGAGCGCGCAGGAGAAGTTGGCTAAGGTGTTAGCCGACGTTGAGTTGAACGAGCCTAACATCCCAGTGATTTGTAACTTTGAGGCACGCGCTGTGAAAGATAGCGACGATATTAAATCCATGCTTGAACAGCAAGTGACTGGATCCGTGCGTTGGACCGCATCGATGCAAAAATTGGTCGAAGAAGGTCACACGACGTTTATTGAGTGTGGTCCAGGTAAAGTTTTGGCTGGTTTGATGGGGCGGATTAGCAAGCAAGTTACCGTGATTTCCATTGAAGATACGGCAAGTTTGGACGCTGCGGTGGAGGCTTTGAAATAAAAATTGAAAATTTATTAAAAAAGATATTGCCATGGGCGAGAAATCTGATTAGTTTCCGCCCGCCGTGAGGCACCTAACGCAAGGAGGGAGTCACACAGCAACAATCACCGAAAGGTAAGTAAGGGGTGGTAGCTCAGTTGGTTAGAGCGCCGGCCTGTCACGCCGGAGGTCGCGGGTTCGAGTCCCGTCCATCCCGCCACTTACTTCCTTTGATTTAATTTGCCTTACGTTTTTTAGCGTGAGGCTTTTTTATTTGAGGGGCATGGCGGAAGTCGTGAATTTATGTGGAATGTGGCGCATTAAAAAATGCAGACTTGAGCCTGAGTTGATTTTGACTAGGCTTTCGGCATCGCACCACGTATGGTGTATGAAACGTAACTACTGATTTATTATGGGAAGAGCCTTTGAAGTCCGCCGTGCGGGCAAAGAAAAACGTGCCGGAGCAATGTCGAGATTGTATCCGAAACTTGGGAAAATTATTACCATGGCAGCTAAAGCTGGAGGTTCAGATCCGAGCACAAACTCCGCTTTGAGAACTGCTATCAATAACGCCAAAGCGCAGAACATGCCCAAGGATAACATCGAGAAGGCTATTAAACGTGCGACGGCTAAAGATGCTACGAATTACGATACAATCAACTACGAGGGCAAAGGACCTCACGGTGTGTTGTTGTGGGTAGAGTGCGCAACGGATAACAAAACGCGCACTGTGGCGAACGTAAAAATGATTTTTAACAAAAACAACGGTCAGGTTGTGAATAGCGGTTCGTTAGACTTTATGTTTACCCGCAAGGCTGTGATCGAATTTGAAAAAAATGAGGAAGTAAACTCATCTTTGGACTTGGAAGAGTTAGAGTTGGCTCTCATGGATCACGGACTCGAAGAAATGGAGGTTGAGGACGGTCACGTTACCATTTATGGCGAATTTACAAGTTTTGGCGATCTGGTTGCAACTTGCGAGGAAATGGGAGTTGAATCAGTGAAAGCTAACCCTCAGCGTATCCCCAATAATCCCGTTGAGTTTACCGAAGAGCAGATTCAAGATATCGAGGTCTTGATCGATAAACTTGAGGAGGATGACGACGTGCAAGTGGTGTTTACCAATATTGCTTAATTCTCGGGTAAA
>CAZOWD010000284.1:0-2276 GCA_964583225.1 uncultured Verrucomicrobiales bacterium
GCTCATTGGATATGTTTTGAAAAAGGAAGTTTTAATCTAGTGAGGTGGGATGATCATTGAGTATTCAATTTTGGCTTGCACTGGAAACTTTGATACGGTTTCCGAGGTTGTCGCTGTGGGGGCTGTTTTACTTGTCGTTTGTCTGTTGATTTTGCGGAAGGTGGAACTTCGGTTGTCGCAGACGCAAAAAGAGAAAGACGAGATTTTGGGGGAGGAAATGCGGATGTTTGATTTTTTGCATCGGTTGGGTGCATCTATTGAGGGGGATATTTGCCAAGATCAACTGCACAGGGAGATCGTGCACGGTTTTGTCGAAGTGTTAGAGGCTGATGGTGGCGCTCTTTATTTATTGAGGGATGATGGAAAAAATTTAATTCCCAAATACATATCTCCACAGTGCCCTCCGCTTGTAGGGATTCCTGTTGAGATTAAGCAGCGGTCTAAGAAAGATTGCCGTTCTATGGCGAGTTATGTTCGTTTGGCTAAAGTTGCTGCGGACGAGGGGATTTTGGGAGAAACTCTTGCTGTTGGAAAATGTATTCATGTTCCTAATGTGAAAAACCACCCCTCGTTTCGAGATGGTTTTGTCTGTTATGACGAAGATGTGGCAGCTTTGCTTTCTCCTCTTAAGTATGGAGGGGGGGATCTTGGAGTAGTTGCTGTGGTGAAAAATCGAAAATCGGGAGGTTTTTCTAAAAATGATTTTGAAGTGTTTCGCACCGTGGCAGAGCAGTCCGCTTTTGCGATGGGGAATGCGAAGGTTCATCAGGAATTGGCTGAAAAGCGTAAAATTGATGATGAACTAAAAAATGCTCGAGAAGTTCAAAAGATCTTATTGCCGTCGAGTGAACCCAATATTTCAGGTTATCGCGTAAGTGGTAGCAATACTCCTGCTCAGATGATTAGCGGGGATTATTACGACTACATAGAGCTTGATCATGATAGAACGGGGATTGTGATTGCGGATGTGACGGGGAAGGGGGTTCCTGCTGGGCTGTTGATGTCTATGTGCCGGAGCGTGCTTCGTTTGTCTGCTCAAAATAACGAAAGCCCATCAAAGGTTTTAGCGCAGGTGAACCGCCATTTATTTCCCGATGTGCGTGAGGATATGTTTGTTAGCTTGGCTTATGTTGTGATTGAAAACGGGACGGGTAACCTTATCTTGTCGCGGGCTGGTCACGACGCTCCTCTGATGTTTAGGAGTAACCAGCGGAAAATTGAACAGATAAAACCGCCAGGCCTCGCCATCGGTGTGGATGAGGGAAATGTTTTTGAACGAGTGACGAAGGATTTGTCACTGCGTATGGAGTCGGGCGATTGCTTGCTGTTGTATACCGACGGGGTTTGTGAGGCTGTTGACAAGGAAGATAATGAGTTTGGGGCAGATCGGTTAGAGAATGAGTTTTTGAAAGCAGCTCCCATGGGGGCTGAAGAAGTGGTGCGTTCTATTCGGAAAGCTGTGGCTGATTTTGTAGGAGATTTACCTCAGATGGATGATATTACCTTGATTGCAGTCGAGAAACGCTGACAGAAAAAGTTGTTTTCTTGCTTGCCACCCTAAAGAACGTTCTTTAGATTTTGTTTCGTCGTTACAGCTTCCTGCTGTGATAACAATTATATCCTAAATATCTAAAATATTATGAAAATGATTAAATTGATCGCAATCGCTGCTGCTGCTTGCGGAGTTATGGTTAGTGCTTCCTGCTGTGAAAAAACTCCAGATCCTGCACCTGCATATGTAGCACCTGCTAAATAATAAGATTCTCCAATAACCCAAATAACTAATAATAAAATACATACTATTATGAAACTTGCAATTATCCTTGCCGCTGCAGCTGGTATCGCCCTCAGCGCTTCTTGTGGTTCTAAGCCAGACACTACTGTTCCTCCAGTTCAGGACATGTCTGCTAAGTAAGCAATTATCACTCTTTTGAGTCAAGGGCGGTCATATTTCTTATGATCGCCCTTTTTTCTTGCCGTCTGATAAAGTTTTTTTTACTTTCTGCACGTTATTTTTAACATTCATTATGAAAACACTTCGAATCCTTGTCATGTTGTCTGCCGTTGCTGGCGGTGTAGCCCTTTCTTCTTGTGGTTGTTGTACTGGAGAAGAGAAGCCCCCTAAATTGCGTCCTCTTCCACATTTTAACGATGTTCCTGTTCCACCAGCTCCAGTGGAATATGCGAAGTAATCCATTTTAGCTTTTTTAACTTATTTAATTTTATGAAGGTCACGGATATTTTTCCGTGGCCTTTGTGCGTGTATGGCATGGGGG
>CAZOWD010000285.1:0-2235 GCA_964583225.1 uncultured Verrucomicrobiales bacterium
GCTTTTTTGGGGATTTGGCATATTCGGCTTGCTCCTGAGCTTGGGGGAGGCTAGGTCATGGGCACCCGCAGTAGTGGGTTATTTTATTATGGCTATTAAACGCGCTCTTCTCTCTGTTTCTGATAAGTCTGGTCTGGTGGACTTTGCTCAAGGTCTTCACGATCAAGGTGTCGAGCTTCTTTCGACTGGTGGCACTGCTAAAGCTCTCCGCGACGCGGGGCTTCCTGTGGTGGACGTTTCTGAGTTTACTGGTGCTCCCGAGCTTTTTGAAGGTCGGGTGAAAACTCTCCACCCTAAAGTGCACGGTGGTCTTCTTTACAAGCGTGATGACGCGGATCATCTCAAGCAGGCTGAAGAAAATGATATTCCTGCGATCGATCTCGTTGTTGTGAACCTCTATCCTTTTGAGGAAACTGTCGCTAAAGAGGGCGTGACTCTCGAAGAAGCTATTGAAAACATCGATATCGGCGGTCCTTCCATGCTCCGCAGTGCGGCTAAAAATTACAAAAGTGTCACCGTGGTGACTTCTCCAGAGGATTACGGTCGTGTGCTGGATGAAATGAAAGAGCACGAGGGGGATACTTCTTTGAAGCTTCGGGAGGAGCTTGCCGTGAAGGTGTTCCTTCGCACGTCAACTTATGACACCGCGATTACCAATTTCTTTTCTCAGGCCAATGAAAGCACGCGTTCGCGCTTAACCATTAGCTTGCCATTGGATCGTGAGCTTCGTTACGGAGACAACCCGCATCAAGCAACTTCACTTTACGGGTCATTTAGCGATGTCTTTACCCAGCTTCAGGGGAAAGAGCTTAGTTATACAAACATTATCGATATCGAGGCCGCTTCCGAGTTGATCACTGACTTTGTGCGTCCTACCGTCGGTATCCTCAAACACACCAACCCATGTGGTGTGGGACAAGACGATGAGGATCTTCGGAGTGCTTGGAAATTGGCTTACGAGACAGATACTCAAGCTCCATTTGGTGGCGTGATTGTTTGTAACCGCCCGCTGACCGAAGGGTTGGCTCGTATCATTTCCTCCATCTTCACCGATGTGATTATCGCTCCAGGGTTTGAGCCTGAAGCGCGTGCTATTTTACAGAAAAAGAAAAACCTTCGCCTGATCAAACTCAATGTAGATGCTTGGGAAGGCGTGCGTAAAGCTCCCGTCGTTCGCTCTGCTCCAGGAGGTGTGATGGTGATGGAACGCGATCACACAGCGTTAGGGCTTGATGATCTTGAAAGCCGAGTCGTGACCAAGCGTCCTCCTACAGAGGAAGAAATGCGCGCGATGCGTTTCGGATGGCGTGTTGTGAAACATGTGAAGTCTAACGCAATCGTTTACTGTGGTGCCGATCGCACTTTGGGAATTGGCGCAGGGCAGATGAGCCGTGTAGATTCATCCCGCATTGCAGTTTGGAAAGCCAAAGAGGCTGGACTTTCTCTGAAGGGAAGCGTCATGGCATCGGATGCGCTTCTTCCATTTGCCGATAGTTTGCAAGCCGCTATCGAAGCTGGAACCACTGCATGTATCCAGCCTGGAGGGTCTATTCGCGACCAAGAGGTGATCGATGCTGCAGACGAAGCGGGCATTGCGATGGTCTTTACCGGACACCGCCACTTCAAACACTAAAAGATAAATCTTTAAAACAACAGCCGGAGTGGACGTTTGAGCCATTCCGGCTGTTTTGTTTGGGGGCTAAATGCTTTCGTTTAGAAAGAGCTTGCGCGAGGTGGAGATTGGGATAAATTGATAACCTAGAATTTGTAGAGAAGTAGAAAATATGGAGAATGTGACGTATTGGGTGAATTAATTTGAATAAAATGTGCCGTGATTGCGTTTAACGTGAACCATTAACCCTATAAGAAGAGATATGATGAAAACGAAGACGATTGATATAAAAGAAATTTACCGATGGCCCTATCGGTTTGTGTTGTGCGCTGTGGTGTGCACGTTGTTGTGGAGTGTGACGAGAGTCCATGCTGCGGATCAAAAAGCGACTTCGGCGAAATCCGTTCCCGGGGAAATTGATCGGACCGATTCTACGTATCCGCAAACCTTTGATACGGGCACTTATGAGATTGTAAAATACCAGCCTCAGATTGATGAGTGGAAAGATTTTAAGCATCTCAAGGCTCGGATGGCGGTAGCCATTCAGAAAAAAGGATCGGAGGAAGAACCTAAATACGTTTCGATTGAGTTCGAAGCGGATACGGTTGTGGATAAAGAGGAAG
>CAZOWD010000286.1:0-2228 GCA_964583225.1 uncultured Verrucomicrobiales bacterium
AAAAAAGAAACGCTTTTTTTAGACTGAAAACACTCTATTATTCACCTTAGTCTTTCTAGGCATGGAAGAAGAAACCGATCACTCCCCCGCTTTGACTTACTATTCAGAATCTATCACTGGATCAATTTTTGCGGCATCAGTGATGTGACGGATTTCCTTTGGAATATGATCTCCAACCCAAACCTTTCGCCCCTGTTGGCTTTGATATGCCATGTGATATCTACAATGGCCATCGCCAACAGATTCAACCTTAATGGTATAAACTCGTTCACCACGAGACATGGAAAAAATCTTCTCTACTTGTTTTATTGAAAGAAAAGCCAATCCGCGATTTTCGCCCAAAACATGGTTTACCTCTTCAATAAAAGCTTCACCAAGCGAGAGTGTATCTTCTTGTAAATCTGGCAACGTGATCCGAACTGATCCATCTTGCAAACTCTCAGACTTTACTGCATGGGCCTCTTGCAATCGAATCTGATCTCTTAAACTCCCCCATGCTCTCTGTAAATGCGACTTTTCTTTATCTGAAATCTGAAGAATCTGCTCAATCTTTCCACTTTGAGTAAACAAATCTTGTTCAACAGAACGAAGAGAAAATGCCTGACTTAAGGCTCCGATTAAAGAGGCTGGAACTACGACCAACGGTCCATCTTGATCAGGATAGGGCAACCCCGAGTAACGGCCTAAGTCGAAATGAAAATTATCTGGTAAAGATAGATTTCCAGATGTTTCTACAGCGCTGGTCACCCTTTTCCTTTTTCCGTTAGATTGAGAATGAGAAAGCGGTGCGTGAACCTTTAACTGCGCATCCGTTTTTTTATCCGCGCTAGAAGAAGCTATAAAAAATCCACCCCCTCCAACTATCAGAAGACCACACAACCAAGATAGGACTACTTTATCCGATAAAAACGATCTCATGATTTTTTAAAACAGAAAAGCCTTCTAAAAGATTATGAACACCAAGTAGAAGGCTTAATAAATCACTTAAAATTATTCGAAGATAATATAACCAACCTGCTCTGTTGTATGATTTCGTTCAGTATCACCGAGAATATCCTCATCGCAAACGACAGTCAGAGAATTGGATGTGAAAGGTGAGGATCCATAAAGCACGGCCCAGCAACCGTCGCCACCATCCATAGCTGCTACACTAACTGCAACCGCACTAGCAGAACTAATACCAGAAACACTATAAGAATATCCTGTATTCGTATTTCCAAACCCTTTAATGGTATCACTTCCTAAGCCCGCAGCATAAGCTACTCCGTTGATGGTGCCATTGCCTGATTCAATTACAATATAACCTATCGTTTCATTCGCACGATTCGTATTAGAATCCTCTCCAACATGCTTTCCTACATTGAGATTGCCAGCATCAACTGGAGTTGTTCGGCTACTTCCCATGCTCCAGAAAACTGACCAATTAGCGTCATTGGAACTCATTACCTGTCCTACAACCACTGGGTTCGTATAACTATTTTGCAGTGAACGAGCCTCAGCGTTCCAGTTTCTTTTACCAGACGTTAGAGTTGAGGTGAACTTAACAGCTTCCATAGTCACGCCGTCAACAGTCTGAGTATAAACTCCTTCTTCGACAGCGATCACCGAAACATCAACAGTTACGTTAGCCGTTTGTCCATCAACGCGATCCAATTTTAAATCAAAGCTACTTCCGCTGACATTACGTATACGAGTAACCACGGGAACTTGGGTATTGTCCGCATAAATTGGAGTAGCAACAATCACAGCCGAATTGTAATTTTTACCCAGATCCACGGTTGTCCAGGTCGTATTGCTTACATCACTCACAGTCGTGCGCACGAGTTTAGGCGAAGTGTCAGCAACCGTTGTAAAACTACCACTACTTCCCCATGCTTCTCCAGCACTATTACTAGCGTGAACCGCATAATAATATTTAGTTCCTTCGGTAAGACCGCTAAGCGATGTAACATAATTTCCTGTTGGCAAAGCCCCGAGCGATTGGCTATTTGTCCAAGAACTAGCATTCACTCCCCCGTCCGATTCTCCATAATAGAGAGTCAACACAACATCTTCTCCCCCATCGTCAGATACGCTACAAGTAATATCTGCTTGGGTTTGAGTA
The DNA here is from genome assembly GCA_964583225.1 of uncultured Verrucomicrobiales bacterium. Lineage (GTDB taxonomy): Bacteria > Verrucomicrobiota > Verrucomicrobiia > Verrucomicrobiales > Akkermansiaceae > Oceaniferula. The sequence continues at coordinate 2,105 of CAZOWD010000286.1, forward strand.
ATATTTGAAGCTGTGCCCGTGCTAACAACAGGGGTCGTCACTTCTAGGACATCAGTAACTGTGACTACGACATTAGCTGTATCGGTGAGCGCCCCGCTATCAGAAACGGTCACAACTAGGGAAT
>CAZOWD010000287.1:0-2227 GCA_964583225.1 uncultured Verrucomicrobiales bacterium
GGTAGCAACATCGGCAGTATCAAAGAGGCATTCTGGAAATGGCGACGATATTTCCGAAGAGGATTCAATCACACACTCAACCACCCCTCCAGAAATGTCATCAAAAAAGGAGCAACTCCCATGTTACCTCTCGGAGTGTTTGGGTATTCCATCGCTGATGATTCAGAACTTTCAGATTCATTCGGAAATTCGAGTGTTCAACCTATAAGCTATAAGGGGGCAAGAAAGAGAGACAAATCTCTCCTCGCTGAAGCTCCGATGCCCTCCGCACCCTTAATGGAAAAGAATAACAGCGTTAGCTTGGCAGTCCAAAGCTCCCCACCGAACCAGCCAACCGCCAAAGTCACCATCCGCAAAGATTTTGCCGACCTCGTCAAATGGATTGGCTCGGTCGAAACCGATCAAGACGGCACCGCCACGATCCCCGTCACTTTCCCAGACAACCTCACCACATGGAAAATTAAAACCTGGGCAATGGCTCACGGAACCCGCGTCGGAGAAGGATCGGCCGAGGTCATCACCAGCAAGGATCTCATCATCCGCCTCCAAGCGCCCCAATATTTCATAGAAAAAGACGAAGTTGTCCTCAGCGCCATCGTGCACAATTACCACAAAAAAGCTCAAGATGCTACCATCTCGTTGGAACTCGAAGGTGGCACGCTCATCACAGATTCCCCCATCAGCCAAAAACGCAGTATCGCATCGAAAGGCGAAACCCGTATCGATTGGCACTGCAAGGTCACTCAAGAGGGCAAAGCCATCGTGCGCATGAAAGTTATCACCGCCTCGGATTCCGATGCCATGGAAATGACCTTCCCCGTTTTCATCCACGGGATTCTCAAACAAGAGGCATGGAGTCGCGTTATTTCTCCAGAGAAAAACACCACCCAACTCACGGTTCATGTTCCCGACGAACGCCGTCCCGATCAGACCCGACTCGAAATCCGCTACTCGCCCACCATCGCAGGTAGCATCGTGGACGCCCTGCCCTACCTCGTGGAATACCCCTACGGGTGCACCGAGCAGACGCTAAACCGATTTGTTCCCACCGTCATTGCCCAGAAACTCATCCGCGAAATGGGAGTCGATCTCGAGGAAGTTCGCAACAAACGCACCAACCTCAACCCACAGGAAATAGGCGATGATAAAACGCGCATGGCGCAGTGGAAACGTTGGCAACACAACCCTGTATTCAGCGAAAAAGAAGTCAAAAAAATGACCTCAAAAGGGATTCAAAAACTTTTCGAAATGCAACTCTCCGACGGAGGTTGGGGGTGGTTCTCAGGCTTCCATGAGCAGTCCTACCCACACACCACCGCCGTGGTAATCCACGGGCTTCTCATCGCCAAGAAAAACGGCGCCATCATCCCCGAGCAAATGATCACCAAGGGGGTCGCTTGGCTGAAACTCTACGAATCCGAGCAAACTGAACGGCTCCGAATGTGGAAAGAGAGCAAAGAGAATAACAAAGAATTTGCCGACGCGCTCGATGCCCTAGTCCGCCTCACACTCGCCGAAGCAAACATCGAAAACAAAGAGATGTTAGACTTTCTCTTCCGCGATAAAAACCACCTCTCCGTGTATGCCAAATCACTCACCGGCATGGCTGCACACCTCGCCAAGGAGGTAAAAAAACGCGATGCAATCATCCGCAACATCCGCCAGTATCTCGTTTACGATGCCGAAAACCAATCCGCCCACCTCAAGCTCGGCAACCAAGCTTACTGGTGGCGCTGGTATGGATCTGAAATCGAGGCGCACGCATGGTTCCTCAAGCTCCTCGCCGCCACCGATCCCAAGTCCAAAGAAACCCGCGGGCTCGTAAAATACCTCATCAATAACCGAAAACACGCAAGCTACTGGAACTCCACGCGCGACACCGCTTACTGCATCGAGGCCATTGCGGACTACATGCGTGCCAGCGGAGAAAACACCCCCAACACCACCGTTACCGTTCTCGTCGATGGCAAAAAAATCAAATCGATCAACATCACCAAAGACAACCTGTTTTCCTTCGATAACAAAGTAGTCATCGCTGGCGACGCACTCAGTGGCGGAGACCACAGCATCGAAATCCAAAAAACGGGCCATTCCCCACTCTACACCAACGCCTACCTCACGGTGTTCACCAAAGAAAACGACATCGAAAAAACGGGTCTCGAAGTGAAAGTGGACCGCGCGTATTACAAGCTCGAACGCATCGATGCCACGCAAGACACCGCGGGCA
>CAZOWD010000288.1:0-2223 GCA_964583225.1 uncultured Verrucomicrobiales bacterium
TCACTCACCTACCCCTCCACCTTTCACCTTCATGATAGCGCACTCATTTTCCCAGTTTTTGGCCCAACACCACACATGCCAACACCCGGATTTTAAAACCTTGGTGCAAGAACTTAGCGAACTCACCGAAAGCGGTTCTTCCTGCCTCGACCTCAAAAAAAACGACCTTCACTCTTATGATGATTGGTTAGAGATTCTTCAGTGTGATGCTCCCGACAGTGCCGTTGGTTCTCCGGGGTCAAACGCCCCTCTCATTCTCTCTTCCCATGGAAAACTTTACCTACAACGGTATTTTCTTTTTGAACATAACATTTTTCAAGCCATCGATCGAGCTACTCAAAATGAATCATTCCCCCTAACGGAATCCATCGAAAAAAGAATCACCCAACTCTTTCCCGACCCCGCAAGCTCCGATCAAGCAGACGCAACACGCTGTGCGCTGAAAAACAGATTTTGCATCATCTCCGGTGGACCAGGAACTGGCAAAACCACCACAGTCGTTAAAATTCTTCTGCTTCTTCAGGAACTTGGTATCTTCACAAAACCATCTGATTGTTTACTGCTTGCACCAACGGGAAAAGCAGCGGATAGATTACATCAGTCCATCCTCTCAGGTTTAGTCTATCAAAAAATACCCATTGATAATTTTCCCACGGAAACGTCCACGATTCACCGCGCACTTGGGTGGTTACACGGCACTATCGAGTTCCGACATCACGCCCAAAATCCACTTAATGCAAAGGTCGTCGTCATTGATGAAACTTCGATGGTGGACCTACCTCTCATGGCTCGTCTTCTCGACGCCATACCAGAAACCGCCAAAATAATCCTGTTAGGCGATAAAAACCAACTTTCCTCCGTCGATGTCGGCACGGTTCTCAACGACCTCATGGAAGCGAGTGAACAATCCAATCACCCCATTCGCCATTGCGCGGTAATGCTCCGTAAAAGTTGGCGCACCACAGGCTCCATCAGTGAGACCTGCGATGCCATCCGCGACGGCGACTCCACCCGAGCATGGAACACCATCATCCACTCCCATCAACATGAAAACCCCGCCGATACATTAGGCGCGATCACTCTCGAGCAACCACCCAAAAACCTCTATAAAGCACTACTCCCATTTGTCAAAAAACACTGGTTGCCCGTTTTACTAAATCCAGAACTATCCGATTCAGAAAAGCTTCAAGAAATCGATAATTTCCGCATCTTAGCCCCCACGCATAACGGACCATACGGCGTGCAAACAATCAACCAAACCGTCGATAAAATCCTTATGAACCATGGAATCGACAACCCAAAACGCGATATCTGGTATGCGGGACGCTCTGTCATCATCCAGAGCAACGACTACGCTCTAGGCATTTTCAACGGGGACATTGGTCTGACTCTTCCTAGCGCGTCATCACCGCAAGACCTCCACGTTTGTTTCCAATCAGGTGATCAAATCAAACACATTTCGCCCTCTTTGTTACCCGAAACAAACACCGCTTGGGGGCTCACCATTCACCGCACGCAAGGGAGTGAATACAACCATATCCTTCTCATTATCCCCCCCTCGCCAGACGCGACAAAGCCATCAAAAATTCTCACCCGCGAACTGCTCTACACCGGACTCAGTCGGGCCAAACATTCCGCCACTCTCTGGTGCACGGAGGAAAGCCTCAGCGAAACCATCAACACCACCGTCCAACGAGCCTCCGGCCTAAGCGAACAATTTGAAACACCCTAGTTATGGAGTGCGGACGTCCCCGTCCGCAGTAAAAAATAACCAAAACACATAAAACAACTAATCTATCTCGCCATTTACGCTCCGCACCATTTACAAAACTAGGGCATTTGCTTGGCTGGACTATTCTGGGTAAGGAGATGCAAATTTGATGATTTGCAAAGATTTGGCTCGATTGTCCCTGTAGTAATCAAAGGCGTCATTGAGTGAGTCAAAAGACTCAAACGGTATGACTGCAAGCAATGCGTTTCTTAAAAGAGCTAAATTCTTGGCGCCTCTCGGATTTCTTTTCGGAGCCCTGTCTTCCTTCCAGTAAGTAGTATCCCGTTTCCAGTGGTTGCGGTTTTCCACACTCCAGTGCCCTCTGATAATTCTCGCAATTTGAGTTACTGTTTTAGCTCCAACTTCAATAGAGGTACCGAAAAAGCGGACCGCCATTTCGGGTTCAGCACCTTTTGCCTTTGAGCAGTAAATTCGAGTGCATTTAATGATTT
>CAZOWD010000289.1:0-2180 GCA_964583225.1 uncultured Verrucomicrobiales bacterium
CGATTCTTATTGTGATTGTCTGCGTTTGTATTAGTATTGCAAACGCCATACATGAATATCTATCGCCAACTTTCCTTCGCCAGCCTCGCTCTTACTTTACTAGGAACGAGTCAGATCCAATCGGCACTTGCCGCTGAGCCAACAACGACAATCGCTCCTTACGATGCCAGCATCCACGATGCGCTGCTTGAGAAAATCAAACAAAACAAAGGCATCTATTCACGCGATCTGGGGGAGCTCTTGATGAAAGAGGCGGAAACTGAGGTGAATCGGCAGTTGGCACGGGTTGGCGTGTCGCTCAGCGAGCAACAAGTCACATTTCTCCATAGCGACCGCGATATTTACATGGCGTGTTACGGGACGATTTTTCCACCCGACGCCCGGATTGCTCTCAATATCCTGGAGCTTCGCAAACAATTGGGTGAAAAGCTCTTTAACGATTACAAACAACTCGCCATCGCCGGTGCCGTCACCCGACGTCACGCCGGACTCGAAGAAGGTGACATGCGTGAAAAAGAAGAATACTGCATCAAAGGAAGCAACAACCCCGATCAATACCGCTGGAAATCCTACACCGTGGTCGATATCCCCGAAAAATTTATCCACCACAAAAAAACGAAACACAAACAGCCCAAAAATCCAGACAGCCTGAGTAAACGGAAAAGAAAAAAACAAGCCGAAGCCAAAAGGCAGAAACAATTGAGATTTGTCTCCCCGGCAGGGATTCAGAAGTATATGGCATTTCTAACATCTAACCATCTTGTGCCATCGGATACCTACCGCTCAAAACAATGGGAAACAAAAGCCCTCGCCGCCATGGGAGATGATGCCCCTGCGGAGGGGAGACTATCCGTTTCATTTTACAAGCACATCATGGTCTCCCAGCATCTCCGCCCCGCAGAGCGCGACCCCTTCCCCGGGATGGCGGATTACATTCGTTATTTAGATAGCCTACCACGCCATCGCTTCCCTATCAAATCAGCCCCCTGGCCGATCCTCTTTCCCCTAGCCAAAGGATGGCCACTGCGGGAAGCTCGCGACATTGCAAAGCGACACGAAGGAAAAGACAAACTAACAACCTACGGAAAGTATCACGGAAAACGTGAAGTTTACATCGCTCGGTTCAAGCCATTTCCATGGCACTTTGATTCTTGGCAAGGCAAGGTGCAAGCCGGAGGTGTCTGTCACGAAATGTCCTCCATCGGCGTGGGAACCTTGCAGGCACTCGGTATCCCAAGTTGCAAAGCGGGTCGCCCGCACCATTCCTTTCTCATCACCTTCAAAAAATCACCGCATGGGTATTTTTGCAAAGCGATGCAAGGTGCTGCGAATGGTGGTTGGTCGCAGTGGGGTTTTGCCGACCCCAAAACGGAGCGTCCCATCTATTACCATCAAGGGTTAGCAGCCTCGATGAATATTGGTCTGGAATCCTATATCCATACGCGCATTGCCGTTCATCTAGCGCAGCTACTCAAGAACAAAGGCGAGCCCATCCTTGCAGAAAATCTCCTTGCCAGTGCCGCCCAACTCAACCCCTACAATGCCCAACTCTGGCAAGCATACGGAAAACTAAAAATTCAAAATACCACCCCCGCTCCACTCGCTAAATCCCAAGTCCTCGCCCTCATTGCCAAGCTCACCAAATCGTCCCAATCCGAAATCAACAGCCGGTATATCAAAGTGCTGAGCAAACAATTTCTCCCCATCACCCCGACAAAATCCGAGGAAACTAACAAGCTCATCTTAAAAAACCTCCAATCCTGCGAAGGCACTGCCATGGATCTGAACAACTCCATATCCCAAATTTCCGTGGCACTTCACGGATGGGAATACTTCCGTAAAGAAGTGGAATCCGCCGTGCTCACCATCAACAGCAAACAACACTCGAAAAAAAAGAAAATTTACGGCTCCAAAACCTACAACGCCGCCCTGCACGCCATCGGTCAGGCAAGCGAAAATCCATCTCACCAACTCGCCAAAATCAATTGGCTCAAAAAATGCCTCTCCATCGCTGAAAAAAATCAATTCTACGTGAAAAAGAAAAAAGGCAAAAAAAAATATTACCCACATCCCTACTACCAAAGTCTGCACGACGCTCTTATCAATTCCTTAGAACATGCAGGAAAAAAGAAAGAAGCACAATCTCTCCAAGACGCCCTTAAAGCAAAGCTGGCACTCAA
>CAZOWD010000290.1:0-2155 GCA_964583225.1 uncultured Verrucomicrobiales bacterium
AACCTCAAGCCACTCCGCTTAGACCACGATACATTGATCGATGATAACTACCACATTAAAGAATATCCAATAAATGCAAACATACCCATCACCGAATCCTTCCCGATAACCAGAACCTCCTCCCTAAAAAAAGGATTCATCCTAATTTTCCCCGTATTGATCCACCTGGTTAATTTTCACGTTATTTTTTTATGCGTTTGACAAAATCATCTTTTGAACATGTTTTCAGCCACGCTTTGCTTTCGTAAGGAAGCGATTCTTAACAGATCAACTTATTCATGAGTGCTCAAACATCATCACCCCTCGGTTCCAACGCGCCTAAGGCCACTTGGTATCTCCCCTTCCTCATCCTCATCTCCGGTCTCGGAGGCCTCCTCGCAGGCGTGGACTTCGGTATCATTGCCGGAGCTCTTCTCTACGTGGACAAAACCATTCCCATGACCGAGGTCCAGCAAGGACTCATGGTTTCTATCTATTTTGTAGGTGGTGTGCTTGCAGCACTATTCGCGGGAGGTATGGCCGATTTGATTGGTCGCAAAAAGACCATGATCGCTGCAGGACTTATCTTTATCACAAGTATTCTCCTGATTTACACATCCTCTGGGTTCGGTTCGCTACTCGTAGGTCGGACACTCATGGGACTTTCTGGCGGACTCATCTGCGTGATTGTTCCGCTTTTCATGGCAGAATGTTTGCCTTCTGAAATCCGTGGCCGAGGCACCTCCGCTTTCCAATTCATGCTTGTGGTCGGACTCCCTATCGCCACGCTCGTTGCAAAATACTTTACAGGAGTGCACGACGCAGCTGTGGAAGCAGCAGCAGGCAATGCTAACCTTATCTTCCAAGCCGACGACGAAGCATGGCGCAACATGTTTTTGGTAGCTGCAATCCCAGGTGTTCTTTTCACCTTCGGCGCCATCTTTTTGAAAGAATCTCCCCGCTGGCTCTTCCGTCGCAAGCGTGAAGAAGAAGCCTTTTCTGTCTTGCGCCTCTCACGCACCGAAGAACAAGCCAAACTCGAGCTCCGCGAAATGGGAGAACACAACGACAAAGACAGCAAAGACTCTAGCTCTGCCAAAGCCTCTGATTCGCTCTTCCAGCGCAAATACATCGTTCCATTCATCCTTGCGTGTATTATTCTCGCCTGCACTCAGGCCACCGGCATCAACACCATCATCGCGTATGCTGCGAAAATTCTCCAAGGTGCAGGACTTAACGAAGCACAAGCTACCGATAAACTTTTCATCATCACCGCCATCAACGTTATCTTCACCTTCGTGGGGGCTATGTTGGTGGATAAACTCGGACGTAAAGTGCTTCTTTCCGTAGGAACCGCTGGAATTATCGTCAGCCTTGTTTCCGCAGGTGTGCTTTATCAGAAGTTTGAATCAAAGCGCGTCGACGTGATCGAACAAGTTCAAGCAGGTCTCTCTGAAGACGGACACAGTTTGAAAGTTAGCCTTGATGGACCAGACTTCGAAGCACTCATCGGTGATTCCGATGGACAACTTAACGTGCTTTACACCTACACCACTCCCGATGGTAAAAGCGAACGCGGTATCGCCGTTGCCTTCTCCAATGCCTCCGACGAAGCCGGACGCACCTTAAGCATCCAACCGCCAAGCGAAACCAAATGGGTAGTTGTCGATGGTAAGAAAGTTGAAAAAACAACGGTTAAAGAAGTTGAAAAACTGGAAATTGCCCGTGCGCAATACGGTCCGGTTCCCGCTGGTAACACTGGAATGCTTATTACAGTCATTCTGTGTGCTCTCATGGCATTTTTCGCCGTAGGACCTGGAGTGTGTGTGTGGCTTGCCTTGACCGAACTCATGCCCACCCGCATCCGCTCTGTCGGAATGGGAGTTGCCATGGTTCTCAACAGTGGAGTGCAATTCCTCAGCGCCTTCCTTTTCCCAACCGTCGTTGGACATTACGGATTCTCCGCCATGTTCTTCGTTTGGGCTGGATTTACGGTGATCTACTTCATCACCGCAGCCTTCTTCCTTCCGGAAACAAAAGGCAAAACGCTTGAGGAAATCGAAGATTATTTCGAAGGTAAAGGAAAGTCCGCAAAAGCGTAAACCTTACCCTTAGAGCATTTCAAACAGCCTCATCTGGAAAAGTGGATCTCACTTATTTCAGATGGGGCTTTTTT
>CAZOWD010000291.1:0-2147 GCA_964583225.1 uncultured Verrucomicrobiales bacterium
GCTGGTTTGCCTTTCCATTGCGAAAGCGCTTCATCGATTCGGATATCAGGATTTTGGTAAGTTCGCTTGATGTTTTCGATGATGCGTGTTTTTGCCGTTTTTTCAAATTGGATAGAGCATCCAGCAGGAAGATGGGGGAACCCTATTTCAATTTCTTTTTTGAGGTCGTGGCGTTTCCCTGGAAGTAAGGATTTAAGTCGGAGGTCGTAACGAAATTCTTTCCGCGATTCTCCTATGAAATCCAAAACGATTACCTGATCTTTTCCCTGACTATGTCGAAGACCTCGTCCAAATTGTTGAAGGTAAACAACGTGGCTTTCGGTGGGACGAAGGAATAACAGACAGTTGACGGATGGTATGTCGATGCCTTCGTTGAAAAGATCGACGGTGAAAATAAAATTAATTTTGCCAGTTTCTAACTCATTGCGAGCTGCGTGTCGTGCATCACTTGGTGTATCTGAATCCAGCGCAATAGATGGAATGCCAGCCTGATTAAATCGCTTGGCCATAAAATGGGCGTGAGCTTTGGAAACGCAGAATCCTAGGGCTTTTGTATTTTCGTGGTCAAAATTTTGATCTTCTAGGGGAGAGGGAAGATACTCAATGATTTTTTTGATGATTAGGTTCACCCTGACATCGTTTCCTGTGAGAATATTATCTAATTCTGCTGTGTCGTATTTGCCTCGCTTCCATGAAATGGATGAGAAATCAACGATATCGCTGACGGCGTAGTAGTGAAAAGGGCAAAGGAGTTTTTTTTCTAATGCATCGGGAAGACGAATTTCAGCGGCGAGTGGAGAATCAAAGTCTTCAGCAATACTCGTGCCATCAGCGCGTTCTGGGGTGGCAGTAAGTCCTAGTAAAATATGAGGTTTGAGTTGATGGAGGATGTCTTGATAACTACTCGCTTTCCCATGGTGAGCCTCGTCAAGGATTACAATATCCCAATGATTTGGGCCTAAGGTATGTAGAAGTTTGCGCGAGTTGAAACTTGGGACTGAGCAGAATAGGTAATCGTAGCTGCTCGGCGATTTACCATCATAAAGGGATTCGCCGAAATCTCCATCGAGGAGCACTTGTCGAAATGAATCTTTAGCCTGATCGAGAATTTCTTTGCGGTGAGCTAAAAACAGGAGTTTGGGCCGATCCTTTTGAGGTTTGCAGAGTCGTTGGTAGTCGAAAGCTGCAATCATTGTTTTTCCAGTGCCTGTAGCGGCGACGACGAGATTGCGAAATTGCCCACGTTCATCTCTCGCTTCTTTGAGTTCATCCAGAACAATAGATTGGTGTTCAAAGGGAGAAAGCTTAAAGGTTGTGAGTCGGGTGGAAGGATTAGGCGTGGGGTATTTTTCCCGTTGGGTTGCCTCAACTAAATACTCAAAGTCGTTTTGGTGATAATCTTTAAACGAAGGGGATTCCCAGTAGGTTTCAAATTCAGCGAGGCAACGGCGAAAGAGATCGGGGAGTTGAGCGAGGGGAAGTTTGACGGTCCACTCTAACCCGCTTGTCATCGCCGCGTGAGATAAGTTCGCAGAACCAATATAGGCGCAAGAGAGTCCAGTGTTCCGGTGAATAAAATAGGCTTTTGCGTGGAGGCGTGAATGTTTGGTGTCGTAGCTAACTTTGATTTCTGTATTTTTAAGACTTTTTAGCTTTTGGATAGCAGTTGGATCGGAGGCTCCGAGGTAAGTGGTTGTGATGATACGAAGTTTACCTCCTCGTTCTGTAAATTTTTTGAGCGCAGGGAATAAGAGGTTGGTTCCAGCGTTTTTGATGAATGAAACCAGCATATCCATCTTATCGGCGCTTTCCAGTTCAAGCTCGAGCTCTTTGCCGAGTTGAGGGCTTCCTGACGCACCAGTAAATAGTGAAGGGAAGCTCAGTGATGTGGAAGGAGTTTTCTTTGGTGTGTTTCCTTCGTTGTAAATTTCTTTAAGTAAATTTTTCTCAGCCTCATTGGGAGGAGGTAGTTGTTTTTCATTCAGAAAATCAAGTTCGTTATCAAATGTTGAGAGTGTTGAGATGATTTGATTGGCTAAATGATAACGTTGCTCCGCTGGGACGATTTTGAGCGATTGTTTAATGTGTTCTGCCAGTGTCCGCGTTAAGTAGTCGGGAACCAGATTTTGATCGAGAGGGAATAGTTG
>CAZOWD010000292.1:0-2145 GCA_964583225.1 uncultured Verrucomicrobiales bacterium
CCCTTACAATGCAGCCAAGTAGGCCGTTGCCTCCAAATTATCAACGCCCTTCGGCGCAGAGAAAATTAGCATTAGCTCGATGGCTGCAGCCGTTGATCCGGTCGTGGGCTCGGAGTTGGTATAGCCGGAAATGGCGGCATTTACTGCCTCTCGAAAAATCGAATTCAACATTTTTCAGGTTGGGTGATAACTGGGGGCGTTCCCGTGATAAGAAACTTTTGGATAAAGTTGAAACGCGGTGGCTCAGTGAGAAAAAGTTGGGTCGATCCGATGTGCTTGTTGCGCTGTTGCCCTTGGGGTGGAAAATTATCACGGACGTAGAAGGCGGGCAAAGCGAGTGGGATATGGAGCGCGATGGGATGCGTTTGCTCGTGGCTCAGGAGTTGTTTGCTGAGTATTCGATCATTCTTACGCGTTTGGAAATGCCCCGAGAATGTGAGTATCCAGAATCTTTAGTGAAGGTAATGGATGATTTGAATATGAAAAAAATCAAATAGAGGTTTTTCTTTTTTCAAAAAAGGTTAATGAAGTGCGCATGAGATGGATGAATTCTTTGAGTGCGTTTTTAGCCTTTGCTTGTTCCTGCGCCGTTTATGCTGGCGGAGAAAAAATGGATGATGAATCGTGGTGGATGGAGTCCGCGATGGTGGGGCGTCCAGAGCGCGTGAGTGATGCTTTAAAAAAAGAAGATTTGCTCGAAAAGAGCGATGTGAAATCTGCTCAGAAATTGCTCTGGCAACGGTATAAAAAGGTGGCTACGCGTTTGGGGTGGAATCGCCACCTTCTTCCTGTTCCTCCTGCACAGCAGCCAAACTCCAATCGACCCGCCCAGATAAAATTTTCGCAGCTTCAGGCGGATGGGATGGATATGCCGTATGTCTTTATGAGAAAAGGACAGAAGCCGGAAGCTGGATGGCCGTTGTTCATTTGTTTGCACGGAGGCGGTCAGTATAACCAGAGAGATTTGGCGGGACCTCATGGGTGGAGCGTGAATAATAGCGAGTGGCAAGCTCAGATGAAGTTGACCCGAAGAGTTTATAAGCCGGACGGACTCTATTTTATCCCACGGATGGCTCATGACCGCTGGGGGCGTTGGTGGATGAAGCATAATATTCACATTTTTACGAAAATGATCAAAGACGCCATTCTTTTTAATGAGGTGGATCCTAACCGCGTGTATATCATGGGGATTTCTCAAGGTGGATATGGAACTTGTCACCTCGCCCCATTTTTAGCAGATCAATTTGCGGCTGCTGGGGCAATGGCAGGTGGAATGATGACTGTGACGGAGAATTTAAGAAACTTGCCGTTTCGGTCGGATATTGGAGAGAAAGACACCATGTTTGATCGGATTAATTTGGCTAAAAAATTGCACGCTTCACTGGGTAGTTTGAAAGCTAAAGACCCGAAGGGATATGAAAATGTGTTAGCTATCCAAAAGGGGCGAGGGCATGGGATTGATTACAGTTTGTCGCCCTCGTGGTTAGAGCCTCATATCCGGAATCCATTTCCAGAGAGAGTGGTTTGGCGGTGTTATGCCAAGGATGGAATTTACCGAGATCACTTTTATTGGGTTTCTCTAACGGAAAAACCAAAGTCGGGGGAGTTTGAAATTGTAGCGACCTTAGATAAACCCGCCAATAAAGTGCTTGTGACCGCCGAGGAAGTGCAAGGGCGAACAGGGAAAGAGGGGGAGGTTGTCCTCAGTCAACCACTCACTTCGTCTCATGTGATTGTCAGTTTGAACGATCACATGCTCGATTTAGATCGCCCCGTAACGATTGAATTGAATGGAAAAACTGTTTTTCACGGAAAGGTGAAGCGAAGCCGAATCACGATGATGCAAAATCTCGTGAAGCGTGGTGATATCAACTACGCTTTTCCCGTGAATGTGGAGTTGTGGAATTGATTTCTGAGTTGCCTCGGTTCAATTTGAGGCTGAAAAAAAAACGGTGACAGCTTGTGCTATTACCGTTTTTTTCAGAGTAACTGGGGGTGTTTAAAAACCGCTTATTTGCTGGGTTTGTAGTTGGGGTTTGGGGTTGGTTTGGGTGCGTTGATGGCTTTGAGCCAAGCGTTGAGTTTTGTGTTGAGTTGTTTGTTTTTCTCGGGTGATTTTTTGGCGAGGTTGCGTGTTTCTTTGGG
>CAZOWD010000293.1:0-2141 GCA_964583225.1 uncultured Verrucomicrobiales bacterium
CCGAAGCAAACCTAACCCTCGGTCATAGGTGTCTAGCGTTCGACGTTAGACTAGAAAACAACACACCACGCACACGGGATCGGAATCAAAGCCTCCTGCGGATTCTAGGATCAAAAAAACAGCCTCTATGTTTTTTACTGTTTATCCCCCAATAAACATGCTTTAACCCCCTCAGCAACCCCACTTTCAGTTATGAACTCCAATCCTTTAGAACCTCGCATCTACCTCCTGCCCAACCTCATGACAGCGGGCAACCTCTGCTGCGGATTTTTTGCGGTCCTTACCATTTTTAACGGGATGCGAATGGATGATTTTTCCTCGGCCTACCCGTTCTATGAAAAAGCGATCCTTCTTATTTTTGGATCCTGCCTTTTTGACCTTCTCGATGGCCGACTCGCACGCATGGGAGGCAAAGAATCTCCATTTGGTCAGGAGTTTGACTCTCTCGCCGATGTTGTTTCCTTTGGTATGGCACCCGCCTTACTCGTTTCTAAAGCTGTTCTGTTCAACTTTGAAGGCCGCGTCGGTTGGGCAATCGCTTTCATCTACCTGCTCTGTGGGGCTATCCGACTCGCCCGTTTCAACTGCCTCGCCAACATGCCCAAAAAGCCTGGAGCATCCGTCAACTTCCGAGGCATCCCCATTCCGATGGCTGCTGGATTTATCGCCTCCGTCACCTTTCTTCTCATCGATTTTGGAAAACAAAATAACTGGGGAAATGACCTAGGACTCTGGAACTATGCGCTGGCCGCCGCCATGCTCGGACTTTCATTCCTCATGATCAGCAACATCGAATACCCTAGCTTCAAAAAAATCGATTTCCAAACCAAAGGAACGGTCTGGGGGATTTTAGCTGGCGCTCTTGTCATCGTGCTTCTCCTCAACGAAAGCACCCGATGGTATATGCCAACGGTCATCTTTTCTCTTTACCTGCTCTATGGACTGACTCGCCCACTGCTTTCCAAAAACTGGCGCAAAAATATCGATCAAGTGCTCGAAGGTGAAGACGGCGGGGAATCCGACACCTAAAATGAGGCCCCCTTCATTGAATAGAGACTCCCCCTCTACCTGCCCCATGTTTTCTAGATCCTTCAAGGCTCGATCATCACGTCTGAGATGGTTTTATTTGTTTCTCGTTCTTCTCGTTTTTTTATCTACTAGCTGGCATGCAGAAGCGCGTAACTTCTCCCGAGTCATCATCGATGCAGGCCATGGAGGAAAAGACAAAGGGTCCCACCGAGGAAAGGTTTATGAAAAAGACCTCACCCTCAAAATTGCGCTAAAAGTAGAAAAACTCCTCAAAGCCAAAAGGATTCCCGTTACCATGACTCGGAGAAAGGATCGCTTTCTCTACCTCAAAGACCGTTGCGCCATCGCCAACCGATACAAAAATGCCATCATGGTGAGCATCCACTTCAACGCTCACACCAACTACCGCTACCACGGCCTCGAGACATATTATTTTGGAGATAAAGGGAAAAAGCTCGCCACGCAGATCCACCTCCGGCTACTCAAAAAACTAAAAAGCAGGAACCGTCACATTCGCAAACGAACCGATCTCGCTATACTTCGTAGCACCAACTGCCCCGCAGTCCTCATCGAATGTGCCTATATCAGCAACCCCTACGAACGCAAACGCGCCCTGAGGGAAAGTTTTCAAAAAGCCTGCGCCGAAGCCATCGTTGCTGGCATTATTGCGTATAAAAATTCTCGGTGATGGAATAAGATGACTCAGCCAAATAACTTCTTCCTTGTCGAAGCTTAAGTCTTATGAAATATTTCTGGCATGTCATTTACTCGATTCCTCCCAATTCTAGCGACCGTCGCACTCGCGTGCTTTGCGCTTAACTCCTGTTCCACAACTCCTACCCGCAAAGGCGGCATAGGAATGCGAGCTTATAACTCTTTTGATGTCAAAGCCACCCTGCCAACCGACCCTTCCAAAGTTCGCGTAAAAGTTTCCACAAAAAACCAAATGGTTTACGTGCTCGAGGGATCTAAAGTCCTCATGGTGATGCCTGTTTCTGTGGGTAAGCCAGGCACCCCAACCCCAAAAGGAAATTTCCGCATTTTCAAAAAAGACCACTATCACCGCGCCAACAGTCACGGATTTGCTTACAGTGGCAACAAAATCAAAAAAA
>CAZOWD010000294.1:0-2125 GCA_964583225.1 uncultured Verrucomicrobiales bacterium
GGGATCAAGCAAAGGCGTATTTGGGACTTGGTAAGTTGCAGGAAGCTCGGAAGTCAGCAGAAGAGGGGTTGAAACTTCGTCCCAAAGGGGTGCTCAATGCAGAGCTTCGCTTGGTGCAGGGAGATATAGCATTCCAGTTTAAGGAATACGAGGAAGCCGCCGCTTCTTATGTGGTTGTCGTTGAATTTCTTGCAAACGATAAAACGCTCCGCCCTGAGGCTCTGTATAAAGCGTATCAGGCATTGAGTAAAAAAGGTGATGCCGCTCAGGCGAAACATTATCTCAATATGTTGAATGAAGAGTTTCCCGATTATTTGAAAAAGTAACTTTTTCTCGGAATGGAAAAAAAACATCCTAAAAAATTAGGTCAGTTGGCTTCCACGGCGATTTGTGGAAACGATATTACCTCATCGTGCCTTTACGTTTCCGCTTTAGCATTGATTGCGGGAGGGCGTTGGGGACCTTTAGCTCTCTTGATTGTGGGGGCAGTGCTTTATCTCTACCGCTCTATCTATGCTGAAGTGGTTGGCGCGCTTCCTTTGAACGGTGGTGCGTATAATGCGCTCTTGAACACAACGAGCAAATTTAGGGCATCGATAGCAGCGTGTTTGACGATCCTTTCGTATATGGCGACCGCTGTGATTTCAGCGAATGTGGCGATGGAGTATGTGCATGCCATGTTTCCGTCGACGCCGGTGATGTATGCCACGATTGGCCTTTTGGCATTTTTTGCCGTATTGACGATTATTGGTATCACGGAATCTGCCGTGGTTGCTATCGGGATCTTTATTTTTCACCTGAGTTCCTTAGTTTTTCTCATCGGAGTGGGCGCATTTTATGTGTTTCACCATGGGACCTCGCTATTGATGGAAAATTTAGCGACACCGAGTTCGCATGGTCCGTGGATGGCTATCTTTTTTGGTTTCTGTGCGGCAACGCTCGGGATTTCAGGTTTTGAGAGTTCTGCTAACTTTGTCGAGGAGCAGGAAGATGGCGTGTTTCCTAAGACATTGAGAAATATGTGGATCGCGGTCTCCGTGTTTAACCCTGCGATTGCTTTTCTCGCTTTAGCTATCGTGCCTCTCAATGATGTCGGTTTGTATAAAGAATCGCTTTTGGCTGAAATTGGAATGCGCGCTGGGGGCGGTTGGTTGGCTCACCTTATTTCAATCGATGCCGCCTTGGTGCTTAGTGGTGCCGTGTTAACGAGTTTTGTTGGTGTGAATGGATTGATGAAGCGGATGACGCTCGACCGCTGTTTGCCTCAGTTCTTGCTCAAAGAGAGCGGGCGGGGGACGACGTATCGGATCATTATCGCCTTTTTCCTCCTAACCGTGTCTGTTTTGTGGATTACCCAAGGGGATTTGGAGTCTCTGGCAGGGGTTTATATGCTTTCTTTCCTCTCTGTGATGTTGCTGTTTGGTTACGGTAATATTTTGCTCAAGTTGAGGCGGGCTTCGTTGTCGCGCCCAGTTAAAGCATCTTGGTTGACTTTAGTGATCGCAATGGGAGCCGTAGCGGCGGCGTTGATCGGAAATGCCAAAAGCAAGCCAGAGGATTTGCGGGTATTTTTGGAATATTTCATTCCAGCGATGCTGATTGTCGTGATTATGCTCGGGCGTATTTCTTTGCTTCAGTTGGCGTTGCGTGCGCTCCGTCAGGTGATTCAGGCGATCGTTAAACCTTTATCGAAATTGGTAAAATACACTCAGAAAAATATCGATATCATCAAGTCCCAGCAGATGGTGTTTTTTACTCGGGGGGATAATTTGTCCAATTTGAACCGAGTAATTCAATACATCGAACTCAACGAGCACACGAACCGAGTGAAGATCGTCAACGTAACGGCTAATCCTGAGGAGATTCCTGAAAAATTACGCAAGGATGTTGCCTTTTTGGATGAAGAATACCCTCAAATCGACATTGAGTTTGTGGTGATTAAGGGGGATTTTGGTCCAGAATTGATCAAGAAATTGTCAAAAGAGTGGAATATTCCAGCGAACTTCATGTTCATAGGAAGTCCGTCAGGCAGGATGCCCCACTCGCTTGCAGAACTTGGAGGAGTTCGCGTGGTGATTTAGAATTAACCTGAAATCCGCAATAGGGTAATCGTCATCAAGACGAA
>CAZOWD010000295.1:0-2108 GCA_964583225.1 uncultured Verrucomicrobiales bacterium
AAAACTCTCCATTTCCCCCACAAAAGCGTTCATCCTCCAAATCAAAGCAAACTTCAGTAATGAACTGAGTTTTGCATTGGTCACATGAACGAATTCACCGCAAGTTCCTATTGATTCCCTATGATTCCCGTGGATAATGCGCTTCCAAACTAACTCGTTTCTCTTTTATGCAAAAATCTGATTTTGGCCTCATCGGCCTCGCTGTCATGGGACAAAACCTTGTCCTCAACGTGGAAAGCCGTGGCTTCCAAGTTTCTGTTTACAACCGCACAACTTCAACAACCGAAAAATTTGTAGCGGCTCATCCCGATAAAAAACTCATCGGATGCGCAACTCTCGAAGAATTTGTCGAAAGCCTCGCAAGCCCACGCAAAATTCAAATCATGGTTAAGGCCGGCGCTCCAGTCGATGCCGTTATTGAGTCGCTTATTCCACTTCTCGATCCCGACGACATCATCATCGATGGAGGCAACTCACTCTACACCGATACCATTCGCCGCGAAGCTTACCTTTCTGAAAAAGGATTCCGCTTCATTGGCGCTGGCGTTTCTGGTGGCGAAGAAGGTGCACTCAAAGGCCCATCCATCATGCCTGGTGGCCCAGCCAGCACATGGGAAATCATGCAACCCATCTTTGAAAGCATCGCGGCCAAAGTCGATGGAGTCCCCTGCGTTACCCACATCGGTCCCGACGGCGCTGGTCACTTCGTAAAAATGGTGCACAACGGAATCGAATACGGCGATATGCAACTCATCTGCGAAGCTTATAACATCTTCAAAGCCGCGGGATTCACAAACGAAGAACTTGCCGCCATCTTTACTGATTGGAATAACGGCGACCTCGAAAGTTACCTCATCGAGATCACCTCCCGAATTTTCACCCAAAAAGACCCCGAAACTGGCAAAGACATCGTGGATCTTATCGTGGACAAAGCAGGCCAAAAAGGAACCGGCCGTTGGACCATGATGAGCGCCATCGAACAAGCCGTTCCGCTTTCCTGTATCGGAGCCTCAGTTGAAGCACGCATCTTGTCCTCTATGCGCGACCAACGACTCGTCGCCTCCAAAATCCTCACGGGTCCAGCCAATACCGATTTCAAACTGGGAGACACCACCAAAGAAGAACTCATCACCAAGGTTCACGATGCCCTCTACGCCTCCAAAATCATCTCCTACGCTCAGGGACTTGATCTCATCAGCAAAGCCGGAGAAGACAAAAATTGGGATCTCGATCTCGGAGCCATCGCCCGAATCTGGCGCGGCGGATGTATTATCCGTGCCAAGTTCCTCAACCACATCACCGAGGCTTACGAAAAAGACCCCAAACTCACCAACCTCATGCTTGCTCCGTTCTTCACGGACATCCTCACGCAAACACAGCAAAACTGGCGTGAAGTGGTTGCCTTAGCTGCCGTGAACGGCATTCCTGCTCCATCGTTTGCTGGATCGCTCGCTTATTACGACAGCTACCGTAGTGCCCGACTCCCCGCCAACCTGCTTCAAGCTCAGCGCGACTTCTTCGGAGCACACACATACGAACGACTCGACAAACCCGCTGGTCAATTCTTCCACACCGAAGACTGGCCCGAACTCATCGACTAATCGTTCCCTAGAAAGAAATCACCCTACAAGCAGGACGCGTCAAAACGCCTCCTGCTTTTTTATCCTAAAATTCGCAGTTATTCTTACGTTGAAAAAATGGAAAATAGCATTCTTGTGCCGTTGGCCCATTGGAATAACAGCCTTCATTTTAATGGTCTAATTGCAAATTTGAGGATTAACTTTTTACGGAGAGTTTTTTTGCTCAATCGATTGGTTTAGTTAGCCCCATAGGGGCGATACAACCTAGCCTAGGGCAACGCCCTAGGATGGGCAAAGTGTTTAAAAATTAAAGCCCTGAAGGGGCGATCTAAATCTAATGCCGAAGTCTAAGGATTCTCCATTATAGCGCCCCTTCAGGGCTCTGTTTTTCTTTTTCTATTTCTCTCCTAGGGCGTTGCCCTAGGCTTTGTTAGAACGCACCTTTGGTGCTGGCTACTTCATTTTAATTTCGTATTTTAGGTTTATTTCTCCCGAAAGCACAAATCACAAAGAGAGAAATCTCTCCAA
>CAZOWD010000296.1:0-2088 GCA_964583225.1 uncultured Verrucomicrobiales bacterium
CCCACCTACCCGATTAGATTTATGTTTGTTGGCGCGTTGCTGCGATAACGATTTCACGGATACATACGTTTTGCGGTTGCTCAAAAGCGAAAAGAATAGAGCGTGCAATATCATCCGGAACCATTGCCCCATCCATTGAGGTTTTCCAGTCTTCATAACCGTCCTTGATTTCATCAGATGTTGTGTGGCTCAGTAATTCGGTTTCTACAGCGCCTGGGGCAATCGTAATCACACGCACCTTGGAATCGGCAACCTCTTCGCGCACATTTTCACTGATAGCATGAACCGCAAACTTTGTGCCGCAGTAAGCTGCATGTAATGGGAATGTTTTTCTTCCCGCAACTGAAGAAATATTGATAATTGTGCCTGAATTACGATTTTTCATCTGCTCCAGAACTGTTTGCATGCCGTTTAGAAGGGCCAGCACATTGACATCAAACATTTTACGCCACTCGTCAGGATCTTGTTGTGATACATCTCCAAGAAGCATTACTCCTGCATTATTTATAAGGCATTCCGTTGGTCCAAATTTGGCTTCTGCCTCAGCAATAGCGAGTCGGAAGGCTTTTTTATCTGTTACATCAACTTTTAAGCAGATTGTGTTTGGGAGATTGAGTGCTTCAAGACGCTCTAAACGGCGAGCCAATAGCAGCAGTGGGTAGCCTGCTTCTGAAAAGCGTTTGGCTGTGGCTTCCCCGATGCCAGAGCTTGCACCTGTAATTACGATTAGTGATTTCTTCATAGTCTTTGGTTTCTTTTTGTAAGTAGAGATTTAGGAGATATTTTTTGAGTGGCGAGTCTTAAAATTGATCAAAAATATTCAACCATCCAAAAAGGTAAACCACTTGATATGAGTTACCCAACTAAAACTCAACTGAGAGAATGTTTTAGAGTGGTCGGGGCAGCGCTTACGATTGAGCCGCTTTAGCTTCGATTTCTTTGATGAGTTCTAGCTCGGGTTGGAAATCGGCTGCGAGGTAGGAGCTGCGGACGAGCGGTCCGCTGGCGCAGTGGCGGAAGCCTTTTTCGAGAGCGATTTTTTTGTATTTTTCAAATTGTTCGGGTTTGACGTATTCGACGACGGGGAGGTGCTTGGGGGTGGGGCGCATGTATTGGCCGAGCGTGAGCACGCTAACACCGTGAGCGATGAGGTCGTCCATGGCTTGAAGCACTTCTTCCTCGGTTTCTCCGAGTCCGAGCATGAGCCCGCTTTTGGTGACTACTTTGCCATCGGCAAACTCTTTGGCTTTTTTCAGCACAGTGAGTGAGCGTTGGTATTTTGCCCGACTACGCACTAGTGGGGTGAGGCGTTCAATCGTTTCAAGGTTGTGATTGAAAACGTGAGGCATGCCTTCGAGGCAGAGCTTGAGCGCGAAGTCGCGATCGTTAAAGTCTGGAGTGAGCACCTCAATGATGACGCCTGGGTTCAGGGCGCGAATGGCTTCGATGACGAGTTTGAAATGCTCGGCTCCTCCGTCGCGGAGGTCGTCGCGGCAGACTGCGGTGATGACGACGTGTTTGAGTTTGAGTCGCTGGCAGGCCTCGGCCACGCGCTGAGGTTCGGTGGGGTCTAGAGCATCGGGACGGGCTGTTTTAACGGCGCAGAATCCGCAAGCGCGGGTGCATTTTTCGCCAGCGATCATAAAAGTAGCGGTGCCTTGGCTCCAGCATTCCCAGCGGTTAGGGCAGTTGGCTTCTTCACAAACGGTAACGAGGTTGAGATCGTTGATGAGGGATTTGGTGGAGCGAAACTCGGGGCTGTGCGGAAGGCGTATTTTGAGCCACTCGGGCTTGCGCTTGATGTGCAAAGAGGGATCCATTTCCATTTTAGGGCCGTGGCAGTTCATGTGGTGGAAGTAGCTTGGAAGGTATAATTTGTAAACCGTGAATTGAGCAGATGCTGTCAGGGTCTCGAGAAATAGATGTTGGTTTTGGTGCTGATCTTAAAATTTGTAAATGTCTTTAATTTGGTTCAGTAGTTGGAAACTTCAGTCATGGATTTGGCTTTCTTGTGCTGAAAGCACAATCTATATGAGCCTCGGGCAAGAGCTACGCTCGCCCCCGAGGGACTATCGTTGAACCTCCTCA
>CAZOWD010000297.1:0-2075 GCA_964583225.1 uncultured Verrucomicrobiales bacterium
CGCGAGCGATTTGGAAAATTGCTCAACCTGACCGTTCCTCAATTGAGACGGAATGATCGAATTCAGCTTTTTGCCGAAATTGAGGGGAAATCTCGTTGGAATTTTGATTTTGCATTACTGATGGTTCTCGCAACGGCGATTGCAGGTTTAGGTTTATTGGCTGATAGCGGGGCTGTTGTGATAGGGGCTATGCTTGTGGCTCCTTTGATGCTTCCGTTGTTAGGTGGAGGCTTGGCTGTGGTGCAAGGGAATTGGTTGTTGTGGAAACAGTGTCAGAAATCTGTCCTGTTGGGGTTTTTGAGTGCGCTTTTGGTGGGGCTTATACTGGGGGCTTTGGCGCGTTGGATGGGTTTGGGGCTTACTTCTGAATTGTTGGCGCGAGGCGCTCCTACGGTTTTGGATTTGGGGGTGGCTTATTTATCGGGATTGGCGGCTTCTTATTGCTTGGCTCGACCGGGGTTGAGTGGAGCATTGGCTGGAGTTGCCATCGCTGCGGCGTTGGTTCCGCCACTTGCGACAACGGGGATTTGTTTGTCGCTGGGTGAAAAATCGGTCGCGAGCGGGGCTGCGGTGCTTTTTGGTGCTAACGTTGTTGCGATTGTATTAGGAGCTTCCATGAATTTTTTATTAGTGGGGGTGCGAGGAAGGAAATCGACGCCTCGTTTGTGGGCTCGGCGATTGGCTATTTTGTTGGCTCTTATTTTTGCAGGGATTTCAGTGCCTTTAACTTCAGCTTTGATTGGTCGAGCTTCGCAGGAGGTGTCGATGGAAGACGCCTTGTCGAAAGCGCTGAATGATGATCATTATCAGATTTTAAGTTCTAAAATGATTCGGGATAGAGATGGCGTTCGCCATGTGGAAATCGTTTTAGAAGGACCTGGGTTCCCGAGCCCTTTTGTGATGCAGTCTATGCGTGATGCTGTGGTTGACCGTTATGGCGAGGGCGTTGAGGTGAGGGTGCGATTGAGTTTGTCTCAAGTGCTGAAGTGAATCCTTCTTAAATCAAAAATCACAAAAGACTCGTGGCTTGACTCTTTCGGGGTATTTCTTCATTGGTGGGGGGCGATGTTAAACTCAATGACCGATGCTCGACTTTATGGAATCCTTGATGCAGGGTATGTTCCAGAATCTAAAATGGAATCCGTAGCTCAGGAATTGCTTGATGGCGGAGTTGGTGTTTTGCAACTTCGAGCCAAAGGGTATGAGGAGGCTGAGGTGTTGCGTTTGTTGAAAGAGGTAACTCCTCATTTGTTGAGCATGTGTCAGAAGGCTAAAGTGCCTTTGATTATTAATGATTTTGCGCGAGTCGCTGCCGAAATCGGGGCTAATGGAGTGCATATTGGACAAGATGATGGATCGCTGGAAGAGGCGCGTGCCATTGTGGGAGATTCTATGATTGTGGGGCGTTCGACGCATTCCGTTCAGCAGGCTTTGGATGCGCGAGATGAGGGATTTGATTATATTGGATTTGGTCCTCTTTTCCCGACACCTACCAAAAAGGGGCGCCCAGGAATTGGCATGGAAAATATCGCTTTGGTTCAAAAAGAAGTTGGCGAGCGTATCCCAGTTTTTTGTATCGGAGGAATCAAACCTGAAAACCTTCCCGAGGTTTTGGAGGCTGGGGCTCGCCGCGTGGTGATCGTTTCCTCGCTCCTTCAAGCTTCGGACATCACAGAAGCCACTCGCTCTGTGGTGGATACGCTTCAATCCACTTTATCTCATTTTAATTCTTAATTATAACCTATATTTCTATGTCTATTATTATCGGCGGAACAATCGCCATCGACAATGTGTCTACTCCTACAGCCGAAGCTGTTAATCTTCTTGGAGGATCCGCAGCTTATGCATCTCTTGCAGCAAGTTATTACAGCAAGCCGACTCACCTTGTTGGGATTGTTGGACGTGATTTTCCAACAAAACATTTAGAAATGCTCGAAGAACACGGAGTTTCATTGTCAGGCGTGGAGCATTCGGATGGGGAGTCGTTTACTTGGACTGGTGAATATCATGAAAATATGAACGAGCGCACGACTCATAGCGTGGGCTTGAACGTGCTTGAGAGTTGGAAAGTGACA
>CAZOWD010000298.1:0-2021 GCA_964583225.1 uncultured Verrucomicrobiales bacterium
GAGGTGAATATTACGCGCAAATCAGCCATTTCGACGAACAATTAGGCAGAGTCCTCGATGCACTCGAAAAATCGGGACGCGCCAAAAATACGATTATTATTTTTTCAGCCGACCACGGTTTAGCGGTTGGCCACCATGGATTCATGGGAAAACAAAACATGTATGAACACAGCATGCGTGTCCCCTTCCTCATCTCGGGGCCTGGCATCCCCCAAGGAAAAGTCATCGACACCCCGATTTACTATCAAGACCTCGTGCCCACCACCCTAGAACTCGCAGGCGCTCGCGTCCCAGACTTCATCCAATTTAAAAGCCTGTTACCGCTGATTAAAAATCCAAACGCTCAACCATCCTCTCATTACCCAGCTATTTATGGGACTTACCTCAAGCTTCAGCGCATGGTTGTGAAAGACCAATGGAAACTCATTTACTACCCCAAGGTCCCCGTTTATTTGCTTTTTGACTTAAAAAACGACCCTCATGAATTGTATAACCTCGCTGAGGACCCCCAGCACAAAAAACGACTCGAAATGATGAAAGCAGAGCTTGTAACTCTCGAAAAATCCATGAACGATCCCCTCGCAGGAAAAAATAAAAAAGAACACAAACTTAAATAAAAAATCATGAAAAAGAACGTAACCTATATTGCCTCAGCGGCAGTCATTGCCGGAGCAGGTTTGACCTTTTGGCAAATCTCTAAGATCCCAACAACTCCACGCGTCGCCACGGAAGGCATCAAAGACAGCGCAACAAAAAAAGCCATTCATTTATTGCAGGACAAAGGATGTCTCAGTTGTCATTCATCCAAAGCCGAAGTCCCCTTCTACGGCTCACTTCCAGGGATTAAAAACCAAATCAAAAAAGACATGGATGAAGGGTTGCGGGCTGCAGATTTGCAAACTGCCTTTGAAACCGTGGCAAAAGGCGGAGTATTCCCCGAGGCAACACTGGCAAAAATCGAACACGTCATCGCTAGCGGAACCATGCCACCTTCTAAGTTTTCAATGATTCACCGATCTAGCAAAATTGACGACTCCGAGAAAAAGACTTTGCTCGATTGGATCAGCGCAACCCGCTTGACCCATTACACAACCTACGGAAAAGACCGAAAGTTCGCGAGCGAACCCATCCAACCCATCGTAGATCAAGTAACGTTCGACGCAGCCAAGGCGAAACTTGGATTTAAACTCTACCATGACACGCGACTTTCAGGCGACAACACACTTTCCTGCGCCTCATGTCACAACCTCGCCACGGGCGTTGACAACGCCAAAGTTTCGACAGGTATCAACGGTCAAAAAGGAGGTATCAATGCACCGACAGTTTTAAACGCAACATTCAACTTCTGCCAGTTCTGGGACGGCCGAGCCAAAGACCTCCAAGAACAAGCTGGAGGACCACCACTCAACCCTATCGAGATGGGGTCAAAGTCCTGGGATGACATCGTGGCAAAACTCAACGCCGACACGGACTTCAAATCAGAATTTTCACAAGTCTATCCAAAAGGATTCAGCGGGGAAACCATCACCGATGCCATCGCGGAGTTTGAGCGCACACTAGTCACTCCAGACAGCCCATTTGACCTCTATTTGAAAGGCGATGAAAATGCCGTTTCAAACGACGTCAAGGAAGGTTACCGCTTATTTAAAGAAAACAAATGTGCCTCTTGCCATGTTGGCCAAGCAATGGGTGGCCAGTCGTTTGAATACATGGGACTCAAAGCTGATTATTTCGCTGACCGAGGAGGTAAGGAAACCGACGCCGACAAAGGGCGTTTCAACGTCACCAAAGACCCACGCGATCTGCATAAATTCAAGACACCACTTCTCCGCAACATTGCCTTAACCGCTCCCTATTTCCACGATGCCAGCGCAGCAACCTTGGAAGATGCTGTCAAGGTGATGTTAAAATACCAAGTTGGTAAAACTCTGAGCGACGATGAAGTCGGTAAAATTGTAGCGTTTCTAAAAGCTCAAACGGGCAAGCCGATCTACAAAAAACTCATTCAATAAGACACACAA
>CAZOWD010000299.1:0-2018 GCA_964583225.1 uncultured Verrucomicrobiales bacterium
ACGTTACCTCACGAAGTCTCGCTTCAAACTTGGATCTGAATGTCCAACCAAGCTTTATTACACTCGTAAAAAAGAATACGCAGATGCAAAAAATGAAGATAGTTTTTTAGCATCGCTTGCCGAAGGTGGCTTTCAAGTGGGGGAGTTGGCTAAATTGTATTTTCCAGGAGGATACGATATCAAAACGCTTGATTTAGAAGAATCAATTAAGCAGACAAACGAGCTTCTAAAGCGTCAGAATGTGGTTATTTTTGAGGGCGCTATACGATACGAAAACCTGTTTATTCGAGCCGACATTCTCGTTAAAAAAGGCAATTCTATTCAGCTTATCGAGGTGAAGGCCAAGTCCTGCGATCCAGAGGAAGAACCTTTATTCGTCGGGAAAAAGGGGGGTATTCAATCTGCGTGGAAGCCTTACCTCGAAGATGTCGCCTTTCAAAAATACGTCATCTGCCATGCCTTTCCTGAGTATGATGTTCGAGCGTATTTGATGTTGGCTGACAAATCAGCGAAATGTCCGACTGATGGATTAAATCAAAAGTTTAGAATTTGCACTGATTCTCAAGGTAGAAAAAGTATCGTGGTTTCCGATACTATATCACCGGAAGATTTATCCAGCCGATTATTGTATCAGGCTGATGTCGATGACCTCTGTGAGCAGATTTATCAAGCGGACGGGACTGGTGAAATCTTTGACTTGCCCTTTGAAAAACGCATTCAGTTCTTAGCGTCTCACTATTCTGAAGATCAAAAAATCGTATCTCCTATTTCTGAGGTTTGTGGCAAGTGTGAGTTTGATTGCGATGAGTCACTTACTGGGCTCAAAAGCGGAAAAAAAGAATGCTGGAAAAATCAACTTGGATGGAGAGATGAAGATTTCGATCATCCTACGATTTTTGAACTGTGGAATTTTCGAAAGAAAGGCGCATTCATCAAAGATGGTTGCATTAAAATGTCAGATCTTGACGAAGACGACATTCCATTAAAAGAGAGTTCCGCTCCTGGTTTATCTCCTAGCGAACGCCAACGGCTTCAACTGGTAAAATCTAATCGGGGCGATTCTTCAATCTGGATTGACCGTGATCATCTCAAACAAGAAATGGATTCATGGAATTTTCCTCTGCATTTCATCGATTTTGAAACGAGTGCCGTGGCCATTCCATTTAACAAAGGGATGCGCCCCTACGAAGGTGTTGCGTTTCAATTTTCTCACCATGTGGTTTACGAAGATGGAACGATCGAACACAAGAGCGAATACCTGAATACCGATAGAGGTATTTTTCCTAACTACGAATTTCTGAGAAACCTTCGCAATGCACTCAGTCAGGACAATGGAAGCATTTTTCGCTATTCCAATCACGAGAATACGTATCTCAATTTAATTTACCGTCAGTTGATGGATGATGAAAACGAGATTCAAGATCGAGATGTTTTATGTGAGTTCATCCGGACGATTACTAAATCAACAAAAAATAGCGATGATGTGTGGGAAGGTGATCGCAATATGATTGACCTGTGGGATTTAGAAAAACGCTACTACTACGATCCCGCAACCCGCGGTTCGAACTCAATCAAACAAGTTCTTCCTGCGATCCTTAACAGTTCGGAATACCTTAAAGACAAATATTCGCAGCCGATTTATGGGGCGGAAAATGGGATCAAGAGTCTTAACTTTACCAATAAGGCGTGGATAAGCGTCAACGAGCAAGGCCAAGCATCCGATCCCTATAAATCATTGCCCAAGATGTTTGAGGGGGTGAATCCTCAAGAAATGAATTTTCTTAGTGAAAGCGATGAGCTGAATGACGGAGGTGCAGCGCTCATGGCCTACGCTCGGATGCAGTTTGAAGAGATGTCTGATACCGAAAGGTGTGAGATTCAAACAGCTTTACTCAAATATTGTGAGCTCGATACGATGGCAATGGTCATGATCTATGAAGGGTGGCGAGAAATGGTCCAATAGTGATCACGTTGTTATTTGAGATAAAGTCAGTTTCGTTTCCCTGCAGTGGATTCAT
>CAZOWD010000300.1:0-2017 GCA_964583225.1 uncultured Verrucomicrobiales bacterium
GGTGGTTAATCGACCACTGCATCATCACCCGTTCGCGGGCGTCTGTATTGTCGCTGGTCCAAAATTCGTGATGGTATTTCATCGAACCGTAATCGGTGCGCCCCCCACCAGAGCCACACACTTGAAATGTCACCTTGGGGTATTTTTGAGTAATTCGCTCCAATACATTGTAATATCCTTTAACATAATCGATCCATAGATGCTCCTGTCGATCGCTGGTGAGGTAATTGGACCCAGGATCGCTGATAGCGCGGTTGCAGTCCCATTTAATATAGCTGATGCCTGGGTGTTTCCCTAGCAAATCGTCCATGACGGTGAAGATGTATTGTTGCACGTCTGGATTTGCGAGATCGAGTCCGAGTTGTGTGCGTTGAAGTCGTTGTCGACGATGGGGGAGTTCAATCACCCAGTCGGGATGGTTTTCGTAGAGTTCAGATTTTGGATTGACCATTTCAGGTTCGACCCAGATTCCAAAGTCGATGTTTTCTTTTTGAGCGTGGTCAATGAGTCCTTGCAGACCCCCTTTGAGTTTGTCGGTATTCACCATCCAGTCACCTAGTCCTGCACGATCATTATTACGTGGGTGTTTTTTACCAAACCACCCGTCATCTAACACAAAAAGCTCGATTCCGGTTTTAGCTGCATCCGAAATCATGCGTTTGATCAGCTTGTCATCAAAGGAAAAATACGCACCTTCCCACGAGTTGAGAAGAATGCGACGTGGAACATCACCACCGCGAATCCCATACTTTCTCGCCCAGCGGTGGAGGTTTCGGGTTGCCTCTCCTTTACCATGACTGCTATGCGTGAGGATCAATTTGGGAGTTTCTAGCGTTTCGTTTTTTTTGAGTTTGTAGCGGGAAAGTGTGGGGTCGTATCCCATCTGCGAAGTGAGTCGGTTAAAGGCATCTACGGAAAAACGCATCCGCCAGTTTCCCGACCATGCGAGGTTGCCGAGGATAACCTCACCGCGATCTTCTTCTGCGGGGTGGTCGAGCGAGAGCAAAAAGGCTGGTTGCCCAGTTTGACTCGTGCGGGTGCCTGTGTGGCTTTGGATTTCTTTGGTTCCATTCACCAGTTGTTCTTCGTGCATGAGAGCTTCTGCCCCCCACGAACCAGTAAATGTAGTAAGAAAATACCGATGGGCACGCAGTCCGATAAATCCAGATGCCGCGTGAATAACCGTAACTTCCTTTTCCCCTGTATTTTTCACAACCGCCCATTGTTCGATGACATTTTCCTTTTTGGATGCTAGATAATGGAGTTCGACCTCAACGGGGTATTGTGGGTCACGCATTTTAAAAATTACTTCGCTCTGGTTCTCCGATCGTTGTTTTACCTCGTGTCCGACATATTCGAGGTCGAGAGAAATCTTCCCATCACCTTGAATCATCGAGATAGCATTTTCTGTATAGGGATGATCCCAGAGTGTTGGGTAAGCTAAACCAGAGGCATCGGCATCTTCTAGGTGATCTAACTTAGAACCGAAATACAGTTGGTAAACCTTGTTGCCTCTCACCTCAAAAGCCATGAGAGAATCCGCCATTTCAAGAACTACCTTACTATCGAGAATCTTAGGAGCTACGCCATCGTGCTGGATGAATGCATTTCCCCAATCGGCATGATCGTATGAATTTCCATCATTGGCGTCACTGGTTAACAGCAAGAGGTGTTTAATTCCCTTGAGATCGACATTCACTTCAAGCGCTGGATCTTTCATTCGCATCGTTGGGCTTTTCCAGAGCGTTTTGCCGTCGCCAATCACCGAAAAAACTACGCTGGCTCGTGCGTCGGTCACTTCGTCATCCACACCAACCCACGCAGAAAAACGGGTTGCTTTGCCGTCGAGCTGAAGTTGAATCGAGCCGTTGGCATGGGTGCCAATTCCTCGATTAAACTTCTCCCCAGCAATACCCAAAACGTTACCTTCAATGGAGTGGTTTGCTTGCGTT
Organism: uncultured Verrucomicrobiales bacterium; assembly: GCA_964583225.1. Classification (GTDB taxonomy): domain Bacteria; phylum Verrucomicrobiota; class Verrucomicrobiia; order Verrucomicrobiales; family Akkermansiaceae; genus Oceaniferula. Next base: position 1,953 of record CAZOWD010000300.1, read on the forward strand.
ATTCCCCAGCCGGATTGAGCTTTACTGAGGTCGAGTGTGTCGAGATAAGTTTGATGAGATGCCAT
>CAZOWD010000301.1:0-1964 GCA_964583225.1 uncultured Verrucomicrobiales bacterium
TTTATTTATGGGATGTGAGGTGGTGCGGAGCGCGTTGATTGTGGGCAGTTATTAAAAAAATGAAAAAAGTTGGCGAAACATGCTTGCCAAGTGAGTGATTGTTCAATCAATCTGGTTCCCGCAACCTCACGAAACATTTACCCATGTCAGAAGAACTAATCCCAGCCGAAGAATTAGAGTCCGCCTTGAAACGCTGCCCAGAATGGGAAGTGGAAGGTGAGTATATTACCCGCACTGTCGAGTTTGAAGAGTATGCCGAGAGCATTGATTTTGTGAATTTCCTCGCAGAAATTATCGAGGAAGCTCAGCATATTCCCGAAATTGATATCCGTGATTGCAAAATCATTCTTCGCCTTAAAACGGAAGATGCTGGAGGAGTGACCGAACTCGATATCGAGTTGGCGACTCGGATTGATAACTTGGTGGACTAAAAATGGATTAGATCTATCGGGAAGATTCCCTGTTTTCAGAAAAAGGCTGACCTTGGTGTCGGTCTTTTTTTGTCTCTAGTTTTTGGGGCGCTCGCTCGTTAAGCCCTAAATCCTGTAAGGTAAAATAAAAACGCGACGCGCCTGAGTTGGCGGTCGCGTTTGAAGTGGGAAATGATTTTTCTAAACTAAGAGATTCTTTCTTAGTTAGATTCCTTCTTAGTGGGCGCGGCAGAATTCCTCGAATCGGGTAAGCCCTTCGTTGAGGATGTCGAGCGTGGTGCAGTAGCTCAGGCGAATGCTGTTATCGTTTCCGAAAGCGATGCCAGGAACGGCAGCAACACGGTAGCGAGTGAGCAGTTTGTCGCAGAGGTTGACCGATTTGAGTCCGATTTTTGAAGTGTCGATAAACATGTAAAATGCACCCATTGGCTCAGTAACTGAGATGTTTGGAATGGCTTTGAGTCGGTTGTAAACAAACTGGCGGCGCACATCGTATTCAGCGTTGAGGTCTTTGATGAAATCAGGGCCTTCCTCGGCTGTAAGTGCTGCAAGAGCACCGTATTGAGCGAAGGTTGTGGCATTGGATGTGGTGTGTCCCTGAATCTTGGAGATTGCTTGAGCGATAGCTTTAGGCGCTGCGGTGTAGCCGATACGCCATCCTGTCATGGAGTAGGCTTTGGAGAACCCGTTAACCGTGATGGTGAGATCGTAGATGTCTTGGCTGAGTGATGCCATGCTGACGTGTTTGGTGCCGTTGTAAACGAGGTGTTCGTAAATTTCATCGGCAAGGATGATGATGTCCTCGTAGAGGGCAACTTCTCCGATCGCGCGGAGTTCGTCAGCGGTGTAAGTTGATCCCGTTGGGTTGCCTGGGTTATTGATAATGATCATTTTGGTGAGCCCAGTCATGTGCTCTTCAAATTGCTCAGGGGTGATTTTCCAACCCGTCTCGGCAGTGGTTTCTACCATGACGGGAACTCCACCTGCGAGGCGGACCATTTCAGGGTAGCTGACCCAGTATGGGGAAGGAATGATCACTTCGTCACCTTCTTCGATAACGGCGAGAATCGCGTTGAAGCAGGACTGTTTAGCTCCGCTGTTTACGATGATTTGTTGGGCTGTGTAATCGATTCCGTTGTCCTCTTTGAGCTTAGCGGCAATGGCTTCGCGGAGCTCGGGAATACCGGCAGCAGGGGTGTATTTGGTTTTGCCAGCATTGAGAGCTTCAATGGCAGCGTTTTTGATGAAGTCTGGAGTGTCTTGATCTGGTTCACCACCGGCGAGTCCGTAAACTTCTTCGCCTTGAGCTTTCATAGCTTTAGCTTGGTTGGTGACTGAGAGGGTGAGGGATGGGGAAACTTGGTTGACACGAGATGAAATGGAGTCCATGGGCATTGAAAATGTAATTGGTTGCCGCCCTGAACGGGGCTGTTTGGCGATTTCCATAAGCCCCTCCCTCCAGAGCGGTGAGCACTAGTTACCCTATCATTTTTTTCATGCAAGCTAAATGCCAGAGCTAGGGTGAGATTTTCC
>CAZOWD010000302.1:0-1945 GCA_964583225.1 uncultured Verrucomicrobiales bacterium
GAGTGAGCGGATGGAGTCGTGTGCCAGAACCGCCGGCGAGGATGATACCTTTCATAAGAAAATTAGAGGTTTTTAGTTTGTTCTTCAACTCCTCGCGTAGCGAGAACTTCAACTAGGAGCAACGCGACTAACTCTTCACCACGGTCGCTTTACCTGTTATTTCTTTCATCGCATTTCGGGTATCGACGATGATGTCTGCCCAGTCGGCGAGTTCTTGAAGGTTGAAGGCTTGGTGGTTGGTGGAGATAACGACGGCATCGTAGGATTCGATGGCATCTTGGCTCCAGGTGATGGATTGTTTCCCTGTCCATGCGCCGTGTTCGCGGGTAGGCATGATTTCAGGAAGATGGGGGTCGTAATAATCCACTTCAGCACCTTGAGCGGTGTAAAGATCCATGAGTTCAAACGTTGGCGACTCGCGCATGTCATCGACATCAGCTTTGTAGGCCAATCCCATAATGAGAATCTTGCTACCGTTAACGGCTTTTTTGCGGCTATTGAGAGCTTCCATCGTGCGTTGCAGCACATATTTAGGCATTGCACGGTTGATTTCCCCTGCCAGTTCGATAAACCGAGTATGCACGCCAAATTCTCGTGCTTTCCACGTTAGATAAAACGGGTCGATGGGGATGCAGTGACCACCAAGTCCAGGTCCGGGGTAAAAGGCTTTAAACCCAAATGGCTTGGTGGCAGCCGCATTGATGACTTCCCAGATATCGATACCCATGCTGTCGGCAGCAATTTTAAGTTCGTTGACGAGTCCGATATTCACTGCGCGGTAGATGTTTTCGAGAAGCTTGGTAAACTCAGCGACTTGCGTGGAACTGACGGGAATCACGGATGCGATAGCGGATTCGTAGAGTGCAACTCCCACTTCTGCGCAGGCTGGAGTGGTTCCGCCCACGACTTTTGGGATGTTTTTACTCGAAAACTCTGGGTTACCGGGATCCTCGCGTTCGGGAGAATAGATGAGAAAAACATCTTCTCCCACCGTCAGCCCTTGGGCTTCGATGCGCGGTTTGAGTTCTTCTTCTGAGGTGCCTGGGTAGGTGGTGGATTCTAGGGAAACAACTTGTCCTTTCCGCAGGTAGGGAGCAACGGCGTCCATGGTATCGGTGACGTAGCTGAGGTCTGGCTCCATGTGGATATCCAGAGGAGTTGGCACGCACATGATGATGGCATCGACATCAGCGATGTTAGTAAAATCGGCGGTGGCTGTAATCAAACCATCGCGAACCCCAGATTGGAGAGGGGCGGAGTCGATATGATCGATGTAGCTTTCTCCTGCATTGATGGAATCGACTTTTGTCTGATCGACGTCGAATCCAACGCAGCGGAACCCTTTTGCTGAAAAGGCTAAGATGAGTGGCAAGCCGACATACCCGAGTCCGACGACTCCGATGACGGCTTCTTTGTTTTGGATTTTGGTGATGAGATTCATTTTTTAAAGGAGATTAACAATTTTTTAGACAGTCTTTACTGGGATTTTTTTACTGGATCGTAGGTCGAGGTTAATTTTGCTAGGGTTGGCTACGAAAAGGATCATTCTTAACACGAGATGGGGCTTGGATGTTATGGGAGAGTTCAGGGAAGGAGGGGCTTATTTCAAAATATGAATGGGGACATCCACGCTCCTTGGGCTAAGTTTCTACGGCTCCAAGCCGTTGCCTCTGGTAACTCCCATCTTGAACACGATTACACCATGCCATGTTTTCTAAATACCAATCAACGGTTTTCGCGATGCCAGATTCAAATGTTTCCTGAGGCTCCCAACCGAGGGCAGCTTTGATTTTTGTCGCATCAATCGCGTAACGAAGATCGTGTCCTGGCCGATCTTTCACGTAAGTGACCAACTCTGAAAAACTTGATATTCCGTTGGGTTTTTCTGCAACTTTTTCATCGAGGATCGCGCAGAGGGTTTGAACAACTTCGATGTTTTGTTTTT
>CAZOWD010000303.1:0-1925 GCA_964583225.1 uncultured Verrucomicrobiales bacterium
AAAACATGCCGCCAAAAACAAACAAACCGCGGCTGCTGAATAAACGGATTTTCTTGATAGTTGACCAGATGCCGTCGCTCTCACCGGCCCAAGTCTCGCATCGGTGTCTGCCCCTTTATCTGCATCAATCGCGTCATTAAAAAAATTGGTCGCGATTTGAATAAAAAGCGTAGCAACCAAAGTAAACCCAGCTAAACGCGGGTTCCAAGATCCCGATAAATAATAAGTTAAAACACAACCAACCCAAACCGGAACCACGGCGGCAGGGAGTGTTTTCGGGCGGGCAGCTAATAGATAAGATTTCATCAATTCAAAATAAAGAAATGAAGGAAAAACTCACGGGAATCCCCTACGCTGTCAATCTTAATCATTTATCTCCAAAAAAATAGCCAAGCTGAAACACAAATAATCCTAGAATAATATTTCACTCGGTGAAACAAAGAAAGAACGCCTTTTTTCTCTTTTTTGCATGTTTCTAAATCCTCCGCATTTTTCTGGATATTTCACATCAACAAGGCACTATAAAACTCATGCAAATGCGTGAAGCTGCTGAAAAAATTCTATTTGCCCAAACCTTAGAAGAAAAATTAGATCTCGTTCCCGAGGTTGCCAGTGACGATTCTCCAGGTAAGGCGATTCTTGTCCCCGATGCTCCAGGGCGCCCTCAAGAGTTGATGATGTCTCGTCATGGTGTAAAAGCCACTTTCCCCGGTGTCAATCGAATGGATCAAGACCGCGAACGAGGGAAAATGATGCATTTCTTGGCAAATCACGAGTTGATGGCGGCTGAACTGATGGCATTGGTTTTATTAAAATTCCCCGATGCCCCCAAAGAATACCGCGCCGGCGTGTATGAAGCGATGCGCGAAGAACAAATCCACACTCTTATGTATATGCGACGCATGCGCGATTGTGGCATCCACTTTGGCGAACTCCCCGTCAATGATTATTTTTGGAAACTGGTCGCTCCCATGGAAACGCCCATGGATTTCGTGACGCGTTTAAACCTAACCTTCGAACAATCCAACTTAGATTTTTCAAAATATTACGCACGATTATTTCGCGAGGTGGACGACACGGGAACAGCGGCGGTTTTGGAGAAAATATACCTCGATGAAATTAACCATGTTGGACACGGTGTAAAATGGTTTAGAAAATGGAAAAAACAGGGACAAACCGACTGGGAAGCCTTTAAGGTTTCCCTGACGTTTCCTCTCGCACCAGCCAAAGCTAAAGGGTTGGCTCCCGCTCCATTTAATGTGGAAGGTCGGAAACTGGCAGGACTAGATGACGATTTCATCAGACATCTCGAAATTTGCGAGCAATCGCGCGGTAGAACACCCGTGATGCACACCTTCAATCCCAATGCCGAATCTTACGCGCTCGCAAAGGTGAGCGGATCACCATTTCACCCAAACAAGATGGAGTTGGCCATGGAGCGCGACCTCGAGATATTCATGCTCTCTTGGTGCCGAAAAGATGATTTAATCCTCATGAACTCCGTCCCAAGCTACGAGCACCTCAGCTCTTTGAAAAAAGCGGGATTTGATCTACCTGAAATCATCGATGCCCAGGGAGATAAAAAAGATCTTACTGAGCGAAAACTGGGTGGGATGCGACCTTGGGCGTGGTCGCCTGAAATGTCGGAACTCCTTCGACCATTTGCCAATCAAGTCTCAAAAACCGTCCCTTGGCAGTGGCAAGAAAACTTCCCCATAGATTTTTTAAGCAAAAAAATAGGTGTTGTTTTGAATGATGCTCTAGGGCTCAATGATTCGCCTCAAAAGAGTTGTGCATTTTTCACCAACCCCGAAGAGGCCCGCACCGCGGTAAGCAACCTCTTATCTGGCAAGTTTGATGATCCGTGTGATGCCTTACTCAAAACCCCATTCGCATGCGCAGGACGAGGAGATCGGAAGAGCGTC
>CAZOWD010000304.1:0-1890 GCA_964583225.1 uncultured Verrucomicrobiales bacterium
GGTATGGTGTGTGATACATAGAGCGGCGGCTTTTCCCACAACTTCGCCCATCATTCCACACGTTCTCATCACTCGCACGGGGCCTAGACCTGATTTGGTGACGCTGATGTTGCGACCTGCCATAAAAAGGTTGGGGACGTTACGACTGTAAAGGCAGCGGTATGGCGCCCAGTAGAGTCCTCCGTAAGAGTAGTCCTTTCCTCGTGTGAAATCTGAGATGAAGGCATCCTTGCCAAATCCTTTTGAATAGGATTTTTTGGGGAAGTGGAGGTCGATGTGCCACGAGCATGGAAAGCTTCCGTCTTCATATTGGGTCATGGATCGGAAGTCCTTGGCGTCGAGAACGACATCTCCCATCAACCGACGAGATTCTCTTTTGCCTGCAATGTAAGCCACCCAGCCGAGGCGGTGGTTGGGGAATTTTTTATCGACATTTTTGATGGCATCCCACGCACCAAAAATAGCTCTCAGGTTGAGGTCGCGAATTTGTTCGATATCGCGGATTTGATCTTTTTCAAAACCACTTTCCCAATACCACATGCGGGCAAATCCTTTTAGTTTCGGGTGGTTTCTTCCTGGGAATGGCTTGTTAGATAAGTCGAGCGCCCACGGGCATCGAGGAAAGGGTTGGGCGTAATTACCTGCTTTGTATTGGGCTGTGAGGGCTGCTTTGTCTTGGCATTCGCATGCCAAAACGTCTTCTTTTTTAGAGGCGTCTAGGAGGCGGAACAGGTTGCTGCTTCCCATCAGTTTTTTGACTTCATACTCGTTATCCGCTCCTGCGAGAAATCCAACAACGGCATCTCCCGTGCAATCCGCAAAGAGTTTGGCCGTGACTCGTTTCTGCACAGCGCTACGCGTATCTTGCATGATTACCGCAGAGATGGTGTCGGCTTTTTTCTCTACCTTAACCGCACGATTGTTTGTGAAAAGGGTGATGTTGGGTTCTGCCGTGACGCGTTTTAACTTTAACGCATCGTCAAAGTATTTTGCGGGCAGGGCATTCATGTTGGGTTTTCTCTGCAAAGGTGGGATGAGCTCGGTGACAATATCGCCAATATGCGGGTAGGGTTCTTTGTTGGTGTGTCCTTCCGGCCAAACTCTCACTTCTTCACTGGCATTACCTCCAAGCACCGGACGGTCTTGGATGAGGGCTACTTTGAGTCCTTGGCGCGCCGCCGAAATAGCCGAGCAAATGCCTGCTAACCCAGCGCCAACAACCACGAAGTCGTAGTCGCCAGCTTCTTCTGGTTGATCTGGTAAGTTTAATAACTTCCGACGGAATCGCGTGAGTTTCTCGAGGTCGTTACTGGGTGTAAAATCAGGATCTTTACAAAATAAAATGGCTTCACAACGACCATTAAATCCCGTCAGGTCGTGTAACGCTAGTGTGAAGTTTTCAGGGAGATCCACGATGCCTCCATCGTGCCAGTCCCACTCGGCGCCCACGGTTCCAAAAATGGGAGTGAGAGGTTTTCCGTTGATTAAAATTTTAAATTTCCCTGGAGCTCCAGGTGCTTTCCATGGGGCTACCCAATCGCGTGTGCGAACCCAAATGCGGTATTTTCCCGCGCTGGGAACGGTCATTTGAGTGGTGGCGTCTTCGACCCGTATTCCGAGTCCGTGCGCCATCAAATAGGGAGAACCCATGACATCCATAGATTGTTGATCGAGCACCCAACCACCATGATTCTCAAATCCTTCCGCCTCGATAAATGCAAAGGCTCCGTTTTTTTTGTTCCGTTGATTTTTGGCAGATAATCGACTGCTTAATAGGAGAGAAAGGGCCGAGCTTCCAGCGAGAGAAATAAATTGTCGGCGGGTGGTGCCTCTGGATGTCTTCATGAAATTTAGCGTAAGAAAAGTGATTGGATTTCTTACGCCATGACC
>CAZOWD010000305.1:0-1889 GCA_964583225.1 uncultured Verrucomicrobiales bacterium
AAACGCGATCTGGAAATGCTGCAAAAAATATGAGTGCAGCACGACGAATCGTTTTAAATATTTTGAAAGCTGATCAAAGTCTCAAAAAAAGCTTACCAAAGAAAAGACTGCATGCCCTTTTAGACATAAAATATCGGGAAAAACTTCTCAATCTTTCCCTAGCTTGATCGCCCTGCAATGGTTACAAATTTTCCCTTTCGTTCTTCAGTTACCGTATTCGTTTAGCTACATTCACTTAAACCATAAAAAAACACTTCGATCTAGTTCACTGCCACTATGTCTATCAGTGCTATTTCGTTCGATTTAACAAAATGAAAATATTCGCAATATTGTTGGCTATCACTCTGCTATCTTGCAGAGAGAAACCTGAAGCTATGACAGAGAAGCCAGATATGGGATTTTCAGGCAAGGTGGGCGATGTTCTGAATAACGGCCAGTTTGTATTTCACGTTTTTGAGAGCGTTACAGATGATCCTCCCTATCGAAACGCTGTAAGTGTCGGAGAGGATTACGGTATCATTATGTTCAACACAGGCACCTACGATGATCCAATTCTAACGGTGAAATTTTGCTCTTCGAAGGAGAAATGGATAAAATCAGTAACTGGCATGAACGACATATTGGCTTTTATTAAAAATTTAAAGATGGGATCTACTCTGGGCATATATGATACATGCACCGTTCCTAGGCGTGCAGGAGTCCCCCAGCATCTGGTTGACAGAATATACAAGGCATTGGATGCGAGACACATTACTGTCACAGACCAAGGAGATGACCACATCTTCTGTATCTGCCCCACACAACAATAAGATCGAGCCTATCCGCTACGACTCCACCGAAAAAATCTGAATAAAATTTAACCATTAACCTGAATACAAAAACGCGCCACCTTTATCGGATCGGCAAAGCTTAGACGTTCTACGTAAAAAAATGCACGCTAATAGACCAATACCAAGAGACCTGCGATCTAAGGTTGATAGAGAACTAGAGCCCGGGGAGCGCGTTGAGTGGATAGGCATGCCCATTCCACGATATTTCACATCCAGTTCAACGGGTCTATTCTTGTTTGCTATACCTTGGACCGCGTTTGCGATTTTCTGGATGTGTGGTGCTGCTGGATTTCAAATTCCTGATTTCAAAGAAGGAAGTGACTTCTTTGTTCTATTCGGGGTGCCGTTTCTTCTAATCGGACTTGCCATGCTTTCATCTCCATTCTGGACATATAAGAAATCATTTAAAACCGTTTACGTTATTACCGATCGTAGAGCTATTACCTTTGAAGGCGGATGGATGTCTACAACCATTCGAAGTTATCCCCCTGAGAAGCTAAGCGACATCTATCGTAGAGAGAAGAAGGATGGCTCCGGCGATGTTGTGATACATCGAAAAGCATGGCAAGACTCAGACGGAGGTCGACAATCTGAGGAGCTTGGCTTTCTTCGTATCCCTAACCCAAAGCAAATCGAATCTATGCTTAATAAACTCGCAAAAAATCAACGTAAGCCCCCCGCCCTACTGCATAGTTGAGATTCACACTAACTTAAACCAATCAATCTCGAAATAATAATAGCTCTAAATAATCGGAATCCTTGACGTTAAGCGAAGAAAATGGAAAACATCAGCATCTACCACCTCATTAAAATGTGCGCCTTCTTGGTTGCTGCTTGGTGTGTGCAAATCGCAGGTTTTTCCTCGTTTAAAGCCGAAGTGAATAACGGTTCACCGACAATGCATATTGTCGATTTCGACAAGGAATTTTCTAGCAAAGATAGCGATCGACCATTAGTTGATCTTGGCTATGACATGAGCGTCCCCTTTGTTTCTGCGGATGAAGCCAAAAAGCGGATCGCAGAGCACCAAAGAAAGAAGTGGCTTGGCCTGTTAATTGG
>CAZOWD010000306.1:0-1882 GCA_964583225.1 uncultured Verrucomicrobiales bacterium
ACGGCGTTGGTGAGAAATGAGGTTAGGTTAAACCCGCCGGGTTGGTAGTCTTTTGGCAGATGTTCGTCGGGGATTGTGATATGATTGCCATCCCGCACTGCGGAGTATGTGGGTGAAAGGATTTCGACTCCCGCTTCGTTGAAGACGTCTTGGATCGATTGATTGAGTTGGGAGTAAATCTTGGGTGTTTGGCGGGGGCGTTTGGTGAGCACGTTGAGTTCATAAGTGACGCTGAAGTCGCCCAAGCTTTTTTGCAGCACAAAGGAATTTTCACTATCTTCGATAAACTCGACGTTTTTTGTCGCTTCGACAAGGAGGTCGTGAACCTTGCGCCACGGGACATCGTATCCGATGGTGATTTCTGTGTGGAGAAGCACGCCTGCGCTTCTGGCGTGCGTGCTGTAGTTGACGATGTGGTTGCTCATCACCATGGCGTTGGGGATGGAAATAACCACGTTTTTGGGTGTTTTGATGCGAGTGACCAGAAGCGTTTTTTCTACAATGTCGCCCACGGTGTCAGCGATTCGAACTCGGTCGCCTTCCTTAAAAGCTCGCATGTAAGTAATGGCGATTCCTGCGATGATATTGGCGACTGCGGAGGTGGATCCCAAAGAAACCAAAACCCCGATAAAAATGGAGAGTCCTTTAAATGCGGGAGAATTGGATCCGGGTAAATAAGGGAAAACGATGACGAGTGCAAAAATGATAGAGAGCATGCGGACGAGGGCATACGTTGGCTTTGCCCATTCTTTGTAAAACCCGTCGATTTTAATGCGTCCTCGGGCGAGCCCATCAAAAACAATGCTGATGAGCCGAAGGAAAAAACGAGTCGCAATCACGACCATAAAAATAAAAATTAAGCTGGGGAGAAAGTTGAGAAAGGAATCTTGAAATTCTAAATAGGTCTCAACGATATGCCTCCACACTTTTTCGGGGATGGATCGGGTAGATTCAAATTGCGTTAAAATCAACACCGCAGCGCTGGATAGGATGGCTAACTGAAGCGCATAACGCACCGTTCGCGTGAGGATGGCGGCAATTTGAGAAATGTCCTCCGACTGAAAAATCTCTTGGTTTTGAAACTTGAGAGAGTGGATGGGTCTTTTGAAAACGCGTCCGTGTTCGGTGCCAACCCAACGGAGGATGCGTTTGAGTAAAGCCCAGCTCACCATGGTTCCTACGATCACCGCCAAAATAAACAAGGCGCGTTCGATGGAGTTTGCTCCGATGGTGCCTTGGCTCCATTCTGTGAACTGGTCAACGTATTTTCCCATGCGGGAGAGCATAGGAGAAGTTGTATATAAAAGTAAAGAATTGGCTTATCGCGGTTCGTTTAAGAGGTTAAGTTTCCCTCCGTGAGCGATTTTGATATAACCTCAGGCTTAGCGGCAGTTTTGCGTCCCGATCAGATTTCTACCTCCTCCGAGGTGCTTGCCGAACACGCTTCGGATAAATGGCACGCTTCTGCGCTTGCGGATGTGGTGGTGTTTCCTGAAACCACCGAGGACGTGGTGGCTATTATGCAATTTGCCGATGCCCACGAGATTCCAGTTTATACCCGCGCTGCTGGCACAGGACATACGGGTGGATGCGTGCCGGTGATGGGTGGGATTCTCATTTCTGTCATGAAAATGAATCGGATTATAGAAATCGCCCCGTCTGATGGCACGGCGGTTCTTCAGCCAGGCGTCATTACGGGCGACCTTCAAAATGCAGTCCGAGAGCACGGGTGGTATTACCCGCCAGATCCAGCATCGCTCAAGGAATGCACGATCGGGGGAAACGTGGCAACCAACTCCGGTGGTCCGAGGTGTTTGAAATACGGCGTGACCAAACAATACATTCTCGGGCTCACGGTGGTGTTGGCGAATGGTGAGGTGCT
>CAZOWD010000307.1:0-1878 GCA_964583225.1 uncultured Verrucomicrobiales bacterium
ATAAAAAGCTCAATGCCTTGGTTAAGGAGGCTCTAGCGAATAATCATAACATGCGCATTGCCGCTGAAAAAGTGTATCGCGCAGGAGAAGCCGCGCGTATCGCTGGGGCTTCATCGCGCCCTATGGCATCGGCTGGATTTTCCGGAGGAAAACAAAAAAGTAATTTGTTTGGTTTTCCTACAGGGCCAGGCGGGGGAAGCGATCCTTTACAGATTAAAACAGCATCGTATGGCGCGAGTTTGAATGTTTCATGGGAGCCCGATATTTGGGGGCGCGTGCGTGCGGGTGAATCCGCCGCGTTGGCGGAATGGCAAGCGGGTGGACAGCGGTATCGAGCTGCTCGGGCATCATTGGCGGCGCAGGTGTGCAAGGCGTGGTTTGCGCTTGCCGAGGCAAAAGAACAGTGGAACTTGGCTCGCGAAGCGTTGGAGATTAGAAAAAAAACCGAAACGTCGGTGCGGGAACGTTTTGAAATGAGTATGCAAGCGCAAGGTGGTTCCGCCTCGCAGCTTCGCTTGGCTCAGACTGATGTGGCGTTAGCAAAAGCTGATCTTTCATCTCGGCAAGGGCTTGTGGAATCGGCAACGCGTCAACTCGAGCTATTGGTGGGACGTTACCCTGCAGCTAAGTTAGAAGGGAGCACAAAACTTCCAAAATCGCCAGCGGCGCCTCCCGCAGGATTGCCGTCGGAGCTATTGTTGCGTCGGCCAGATGTAATGGCTGCTGAGCGGAGTTACGCAGCCTCCATAAAGCGGGTGAAAGAGGCTAAGTTGGCGGCATTTCCTAGCTTTAAGCTTACGGGGGCGGGAGGAACCAATACGGATGCTTTGAGTGATATTTTGAATAGCAATTTTGGAGTGTGGTCACTGGGAGCTTCAGCGACTCAGTATCTTTTGACGGGTGGGCAAATACGAGGAGAAATACGCCTTCGGAAATCTAAAGAGCGCGAGGCTTTGGCGCAACTGCATCAGACGGTGCTTCAGGCATTTGGTGAAGTGGAACAAGCTTTGGCTGCAGAGCGGTGGTTGAGTCGTCGGGAGCGAGAGATACACGAAGCTTTGTTGTTAGCGAGGGAGGCTTCCTCTGCTGCTGAAGATGATTATCGGGATGGCAACGGGGACGTGTTGACGCTTTTTGTGGCTCAGTCGCGAAGGATTCAGCTCGAATCGCGGTATATGAGTCTCCGCCGTCTCAGGTTAACCAATCAGGTGGATCTTCACTTGGCGTTGGGGGGAGGATTTGAAAACTAAAATGGCTCAAAAAGGAGAAAATATGAGAGAGAAATCAACAAAGAAAAAGTGGCTGAGCGTGTTTATGATTGTCACTGTGATTTTTGTGGGGGTGATGGGCATGAAGTGGTTGAAAGATCATGGCCCTCAGCCTAGAAAAGAACCTCCTGCGCAAGCTGTTCCAGCAGTGCGAGTCGTGCCAGTTCATTTTCAAGATCGACAACTTAATGTCAAAACTCAAGGGCAGGTGGAGCCTAAGATTAAAACGTCTGCGTCGGCTGAGGTGATGGGGCGGGTGGTGGCTGTTTCTCCTCATTTTGAGTCGGGGGGATTTTTTAAAAAAGGAGAGGTGATGTTGGAGGTTGATGATGCGGATTATGTGGTGGCGTTGGCTAGGGCTGAATCTGCTTACATGGATGCAAAACTCGCCTTGGAGAAAGAAGAGGCGAGAGCGGCTCAAGCGAAGCGGGATTGGCTGAAGTTGGGGCGAGGCAAGGCGTCAGATCTCGTGCTCGGGATTCCACAGATTGCGAGTGCCAAGGCCAAGGTTAAGGCAAGTGCTGCTGGAGTAAAAAAAGCGAAGCGGGATTTAGAACATACGAAGTTGCGGGCTCCGTATGACTGCATGGTTGAAAAAACGTATACCAAT
>CAZOWD010000308.1:0-1878 GCA_964583225.1 uncultured Verrucomicrobiales bacterium
ATTATTGAGTTCTTCCGCGATGGCTGATCGGGTGTTTTTTGAGAGCGTGTGGTATCGGTAAAAAGTAATGGGGAGGCTAAGTAGTGTGTTTGTTGTATTTTTCATGTGAATCAGTTCCTGTTTATAGGCTGGAAAATACTGAGGTTCACAAGAACGATAATAGCTTTGTTGTTGTAGGGTGTATAGAAATGCTGCGCTTGTTTTTCGGTAGGTTGTGATGAGTTTGATTTTTTTATTTGATTCAGGAACTTGGGATGATTGTAGGAATGATTGCCACAATGAGTTGAGCAGATTGTTGTGTTTGTGATCTATTTCGTCAGCGAAAAAAAATTCAGGTGAAGGATGGAATATGATGGAGAGTTGACCAGGGGTGAACAGTTGTTGTATTTTTTTTGAGATGTCCCGTTGCTTGGGAAATTGGGCATCGAATAGAGGCAGAAAAAATGGAATGGGGTTAGCAGGCTGGGGAATGAATTGTTTTCTGGAGTGTTTGGTGTGTGGTTTCTTTTTGTGAAGCTTTGTGAGTTGTTTTTCAAAATCTGTGAGGAGGCCTTTTAAAACTTTCTCTGTAGAATGCTTCTCTATGTCATACGTTAAAACTTCTTGAATGGGGGACCAGAAAAGAACTTGAGATGTTACGGTTTCTGTAACGATAGGGGTGCCATCTGTTAGGTAGAGGCAAATGTGGAATTTGTTATCGAAGTAAATTCCCGCTGTTTCGGGACGGTCTGTTAGGGTGAGCCATACTTCTGCGTATGGGTAAGGTTTCTTTTCGTGAATGGAGTATTTGATCATGTAGGAGAGTAAACTTGGGATGGGTGGAATTAAAATTTAATATCTAAGTCTCCGAACGGAGCAATGACAGGGTAATCTGGGAGGGCGTTGAGTAGATCGTCTTTGGTGAGTCCTTCTTTAAGTCGATCGTTAAGGTCTGAGTATTTGGTGCTGGGCTTGAATCCATAAACGCGTTTTACCTTGGCGGAAAGGCTGTCGAGAAGACCATTGGGTTCAAACCATTTTTCGCCTGCTTCATCTGAGTCGGCAAACGCAATGATTGTTGCGTTTTTGTTAATCGTGTATTGATCGAGTAGTTTTCCAGATGCCGCACCGCGCAGGCCCAAGACACAGATAGATTCGAAAATTTTAGGTTTTTTATACCATTCCATAATTTCGCAGAGAGCGAGAGCATCCCATTGCCCCTCTGTGAGGTAAATGGTTTCGGCTTCGTGTGTGGTCCCGATAATGAATGGCCAGGATTTTTGACCCGTTGGGGTGAATCGCCAAGATGCTTTATCTGTGAAGTTTCCCGAGGTATTTGGGGCAAGACGGATATGGATGGAGGTGCTGATGAGATTTCCTTTTTTATTGATGGGGGCTTTGACTATAAATGCTTCGCGTGGAACGTTTAGGTAGTCGTGGAGCCCTAATAGTCTGAATTTTGTAGCCCACTCAATAAGTTCAGGTGAAAACTTTCTCCAGTGCGCGATACGTTGAATTTCATCATGTGAATTGGCTAGAAGTTCACACGCTTTAGCCCAGTTGGTGAGAGCCTTGTTTGTAAGTGGAACAGGATCTGTTTGGGGGGGCTTTTGACTGGGGCGAGGTTTGCGGGTGGAGGGTTTGTAATAGGCAGGTTCTGGGCTTAGCCCAGCTAAGGGGCCAAGGGCAGCGCAAGCCTCTAAAAAGTTACATTCCCGGGAAAACTCCCAATATTTGATAAGGTCGCCGCCAATATCACAGCCAAAACAATGGAAGAATCCTTTTTCTTCTGAAACTGAACAGGAGGGCGTTTTTTCTGCATGAAAAGGGCAGAGGCACACATACTCAGAGCCAGACCGCTTCATATCGTGACCATCTTTTTTAAAGAGGTCGAGGATG
>CAZOWD010000309.1:0-1871 GCA_964583225.1 uncultured Verrucomicrobiales bacterium
GGATCTCCAGCTTTTGAATATTTCTCAGGTGCTGGAATCAACATCACTGCGCCATCCGCTCCACCTTTTGTTGGGGAGAGAGTCACTTTCAATTTGTATTGAGAGCCTGGTTTAAAATCATCAAACTTCAGAAGGTAAAACTGATTGGGACGCCGAGAATCCAAACAAGCGGTCGATGCATGTTCGTCCACCGCCACGGACTTTCCATCTTGAAACAACTCAGCCTTCAGCACATGAAAAGTTCCCTTTCCGCTGACAAACTCAAACGTAAACTCATAAAGCCCCGCTTTTTTAACGTGCGATGTCACATCCCAGCTCAACACATTTTGTTTCTTGGAGAGCTCAGCATTTTTCCACTCCCCCACTTTGACAGCCGTCGTTTCAGGATCCCAGAAATAGGAAATCTTCATAACATCCAACCGTTGCCGTTGCGGAGCCAAACGAGTCAAAAAACCATCCCAGTCCCGCGTGGAATCCGCGGTCCAAAGCGCTTCACTCAAAGCACATCCACGCAACATCGCCTGATTGAGCATGTGGTTTTTACTTTTAATCCGCTCACCCCAAATGCACCCCTGCGCGCCGAGAACTAACTTTTTATAATCCTCTGAAAAATAGGCGGGCGCAGCCTGAAAATAATACACCCGATGCAGGTTCACCGTGTTCTGACTGTATCCAGGCGGATTCTTGGCAGAACGAGAATTAGCGCGATCAAAGTAAAGGCTGGATACGGGACAAAACACAACCTTGCGCCCTTTTTCTAAGGCCCGCATTCCAGGTTGCATACCGCGCCACGACATGATGTCGAGGTTTCCCTCATCTTCCAACGCCTCATCCCAAGCGATCGGTTTTTTGCCATGTTTTCTGATAATCTTTGCAACCCGTCCCACAAAGTAAGACTGCAACGCACTGACCTTTTTAAATCCTTTTTTCTTCATCAGTGCCCGACAATCAGGATCGCTTCTCCAAGCTCCCATTCCAACTTCGTCTGCACCTAGATGGATATAAGAGGCAGGAAACAAAGAAGCCACCTCACCTAACACTTTATCGAGAAACTGATAGGTGCTCTCTTTTGCTGGATTATACACGTTGGCCAATTTTCCCTTTTTCCCTTTGCTTCCAAGAACAGGGTAAGCCTGCACGGCGGCTCTACTGTGCCCTGGCACATCGATTTCTGGCACAATCCGCACGCCACGGCGCGACGCATACCTTACCACTTCTCGAATTTCGTCTTGCGTGTAAAACTGTTTCGATCCCTCCGTTAGCTTGGGGAACGACTTAATTTCAATCCGCCACCCTTGGTCATCGGTCAAGTGCCAGTGCAAAACGTTGAGTTTGCTCAATGCCATCGCATCAATCAACTCAAGCATCGCTTCTTTGGTCTGAAAATGGCGAGAAACGTCCACCAAGATCCCGCGCCATGCAAACTTGGGCTGATCCCGAATCGTCACCGCTGGGATTTTCCACGTCTCGGAAACTTTCACCTTCGCGCCACCTTTCCCCTTCCGCTGAAACGCCTGAACTGGCATCAGTTGACGGAACGATTGAAAACCGTAGAAAAATCCATTGATACTTGAAGCTTCAATTTGCACGCCCGCCTTGCGCACTTTGAGTGTGTATCCTTCTTCGGGAAGGTTTTTATTTTTCACAAAAACCACTTTTCCTCCGGATTTCACGGGGACTTTCCACCCTGTCGCCTCCCTCAGCAAACTGGCATAAAATTCAACCGCTGGTTTTAAACTTTTATCGCAAGAAAAAGAAACATCCGCCCCCATCGCAAACGACTCCCCCGACACCACGCTCATCTCCACCGGCTTAGGCAAAATAAGATTCTTAGCCTCCCGAGCCATCGCAGAAACAGAACACAACGCAGT
>CAZOWD010000310.1:0-1869 GCA_964583225.1 uncultured Verrucomicrobiales bacterium
TACCTCAAGAAGATGGATGTGATGTCTATACCTACCAATCATCTCCCGAGGTGTTAAAAATAAGTGGTAGTAGCGCCGTTGCCATTTGCCGGGGAGCTTACGATTATATCCGAGCAAACAAGATGGGAACCGTCGGTTGGGCGGGGACACGACTGAATATTCCCGCAAAGTGGCCAAGCGTCGCTGAGACACAGGGAAAAACTCCTTTTAAGATTCGTCACTGTTACAATGTTGTGACGGCTGGTTATACTTTTCCTTACTGGACGTGGGATCGTTGGCAACAAGAGCTCGATTGGCTTGCCATGCACGGCTACAACATGGTGATGGCTCCCGTGGCTACTGAGGCCATTGGCACCCGCGTTTGGAAACAGCTTGGACTCACGCAAAAAGAAATAGATGAGTATTACACGGGACCAGCGCATCTTCCGTGGAACCGAATGGGTAATATTCGTCAAGTGGGTGGAACACTCACCGATGCCTGGCATAAGGATCAGGTGGCTCTTCAGCACAAATTGCTTAAGCGCATGCGTCAACTCGGCATCGAGCCGGTCGTTCAAGGGTTTGCTGGTTTTGTGCCTCCTGGCATTAAACGGATTTACCCAAACATTGTGCTTCACAACACCCATTGGAATGGAGGATTTTCCACATCTCAACGCCCCGTTGTGATGATGCCCGATGATCCACTTTTCAAAAAAATCATGGTGGCGTTTCTTCGTGAGTGGAAAAAGGAGTTTGGCTCTGCGAAATACATCCTCGTCGATAGCTTTAACGAAATGCAACTGCCCAAAACGGACAAACCCGTTACGGAATTATTAGCAGGATATGGAAAAAACACCTACGATGCCATTACGGCTGAAATGCCCGATGCCGTTTGGACCTTACAAGGGTGGATGTTTAACTATCAACGCAATATCTGGAATAAAGACACGGTGAAAGCTCTCATGGATGCCGTTCCTAACGATCGCCTTCTCGTGCTCGATTATGCCAATGATTACAATCCTAACTGGGACGACTTTAATGCCTTTCACGGTAAGACGTGGGTGATGGGATATGTGCCAAACATGGGAGGAAAGACTGCCTTTGTCGGACGTATGGATTTTTACGCCAATCAAGTCGCTAAAACCTTCGATAACCCAAAACACGGCAACCTCGTCGGATTTACCATTTCGGGAGAGGGGCTTGAAAATAATGAAGTTATCTATGAGCTTATGAGCGATACTGCTTGGAGTCGGAAATCCGTCGATCTCACGACGTGGCTTCCCAAGTATGCCTCGAACCGTTACCAGAGTGATGATCCCGTTCTCGCTGAGGCATGGCATTTACTTCATAAATCGGTTTACAGCGATTTTACACCTCACCCAGGTTTTGGTTGGCAATATGGAAATGGAATGGGGATTGGCTCAGCGTGTCGGTCATCGAAGTTTCCAGCAGCTGCTGAAAAGTTTTTATCCGTTGCTAAAAAACACAGTGAAAATGCCAACTACCGCGATGATGCCGTGGAAATAGGAGCGATGGCACTCGGGAAAAAAGCGCAAGAGTGGTATAAACTCGCTGACGCTTATTTAAAGAATGGCGATAAAGCTGAGGCGCAAAAAGCATTTAATCATGCTGAGAAAATTCTTCTTGCTGTCGACAGGCTCATGGAGTCACACCCGCTCAACCGCCTTGAGCGCTGGATTGCTTTTGCTCGTCAACACGAAGGTTCTGCTGAGCAGAAAGATGACTACGAAGCAAATGCTCGCCAAATCGTCACCGTGTGGGGACCTCCTGTTAATGACTACTCTTGCCGTGTGTGGTCGGGGTTGATCCGTGATTTTTACGCGCCACGCGTTCGAGCACAATTTGAAGCGCGTCTCAATGGGACATCGT
>CAZOWD010000311.1:0-1820 GCA_964583225.1 uncultured Verrucomicrobiales bacterium
AAAGGTTGCGGAAGTTCAAAAGGTTGAACCTAAGACTGAGATCAAGGCTAAGAGTGTTGATCATTCTAAGGTTTTTGAAGGTGAGGTGTTGGAGGAAGCAAAAGAAGTTGTTCGTGCTTTTTTGTTAGCGGACCAATTATCTGATTTTGAAGGACTAGTTAGAAATCCAGAGGTGGTGGTTCCTAAGATGAAGAAATGGTATGCAAGTCACCCTTTGAAAGCTTTTAAAAAAGAGGATGTAAATATACTGAGCACAGTTCCTTCAAAAGGACCGCGAGCGATAATGAGAGTTCGCTTAGGCGATTACTCAATTAAAGAGATCGCTATTGAAAAGGTGGAGGACAAGATCTTGGTTGATTGGGAAAGCTGGGTTGGTTGGGGCGAGATGAATTGGGAAGATTTGTTTAAGATTCGCCCCACTAAGCCGGTAGAATTGAGGGTGATTGCTTCACGATCTAACTATTATAATCGGGAATTTAACGATGATGAAAAATGGGTTGCCGTTAAACTGGAATATCCAAATGCAGACCGTGTGATTTATGCGTATATAGATACTCACCAAGCGTCTAAATTTTTGCCGCTGTTTCGAGATTTGAGATCAGGTCAGCGACTTCATGTGATTTTGAAAGTGCGTTATCCAGAATCTTCCAAGGCCGATAATCAAGTGATTATTACGGAGTATGTTAGAAATGGATGGGTTGAGAGCTTTTCTGAATAGTCTAATAAAGCTGTTTGTGTAGGATGGGTGAAAGGATTTATTGGTGTATGCAATAGTCTGAAATGAAATAACAATTCGATATTATGTCTCAAGTTGATGTCCGCGGACTTTTGCAATACGTTCCCCAGTTTCGAGGGAAGGTTTTTGTTGTGATCGTTGATGCGTCGGATTCAGCGTTGGTTGAGGTGATGTTGGATCTTGTTTTGCTTCAAAATATTGGAGTGCAATTGCTTGTTGGTAGCACAAAACATCGCTTGGATGTGTTGATGGATCGGGCTGTTGAGGCTGAGTTAAAATTGAGTCAATCTGTGTGGGATGCAAAGAGTGAGGAAGTGGGTGTGCAAGAGGTGACTTCAGCACTTCATCGGGGGCAGGCTGTGTTTTTTGACTGCTTTGAAGAGGTTGCGTTATCGGATCGTCAGGTGAATTTAGCTGAATTAGTGGAAGCTTCGAAGTTGATTTATCTTCACGGTGGGGATGAACATTTAGCCGAGGGGGCGATTCGAGCTGCTGAGGTTGATTTAAAAAATGGCGAAAACTCCCTGATTCAGCGGGCTGCTTTAGCGTGTTTGTCAAAGATCCCTCGGGTGCATTTGTTGGATGGTTCGTATCCGGCAGTTTTGCTGAGTGAGTTGTTTTCTAATGAGGGGGTGGGCACGATGGTTTATGCGGATAGCTATCGTGAAATTCGAGCTTTGAGGGAGGAAGATATTGTTGAGTTGCTTGGTATGATTGCTCGTTCCGTAAGGCGTTCTCGTTTGATTCCTCGCTCCTACGCTGATATTGAACAAAATTTAGGAGATTATTCTGTGATGGTTATTGATGGGAACGTTGTCGGTTGTGTTGCGTTGCTTCAGTATCCAGGAGAACTGACCGCAGAGGTTGCTTGTTTGTATGTGAAGCAAGCCCATGAAGGGTTGGGGTATGGGCGAGAACTGGTGAGGTATGCGGAAAAGAAGGCCGAGACGTTGGGTTTGAAGTCCGTGTTTGCTTTGACAAACCGTGCCGCTTATTTCTTTCAGGAGACGATGGGATATCGAGAGTTGGAGCCTTCCGAAATTCCTACATCGCGTTACCAGCAGCTGCTTGCGAGCGGGCGGGG
>CAZOWD010000312.1:0-1815 GCA_964583225.1 uncultured Verrucomicrobiales bacterium
GATAAACCCGCCACGAGCGCGGAGTCCGCGCACTTCGCCATTTTGCCATGCTGTGGGTAAGGCGGGGAGGAGTCGGATGATCGGATTTCCTTGGGCGTCCGTTTCAAAGCTTTGCAGTAACATCTCAGCGATGGCGGCGACAGAGCCTAAGTTTCCATCGATTTGGAACGGATGGTTGCATCGGTTAAACAAGTTGGGATTTACCTGGTGCTGTAACTGACGGTTAAGCATGTCCAACGCTTGGTCGCCATGGTTGAGTCGGGCGTAGAGGCAACTTGACCACGCGAGGTTCCAGCCAGTTTGTCCTCCACCAGCAGCGTCTTTGTGTCCTCGCTTCATCCGAGAATCGAGCGATTTTAGGGCAGCCTTTGCGAGTTTAGGAGTTTTGCTAACGCTGAACTCATGCCCAGGATAAAACCCATAGAGGTGGCTTTTATGGCGATGTCCTGGCCATGGTTCTTCGTATTCTTTTCTCCACTCCATGAGCATGCCCGACGAGCTAATGCCTGGTTTCGGGATGAGTGGTAGTGCTTTTTTAATCTCATCGAGAATAGGGTCGTGAATCCCTAAAACCTTCGCGCACTCTAGGGTGTCGGTGAATGTTTCCCACGCTACGGAATTGCCGAAGGTGTTATTGATATTGATGCGTGAGCGGAATTTTTTATCCTGATCGGATTTTACGAGAAAGCAGTTTTCGGGAGACCCATCGACGTTGGCGATGCGTTGACCGGTTTTGGGATCTGTTTGGAGCCAATCCAGCATAAATGCCGAACCGTCTTTTAAAATCGGCCATGCTTGGTTTTTAAGAAACTTTTTATCGCCTGAAAAGCGGAAGTCCTCCATCAGGTGCTCTTGCGCCCAATGACCGCCGAGCGTAAAGGCGGACCAATCGAGGTTGGAAGCAAAGAAATCGGCATACCCCCACGCATCGCTGGCTAAACCAGCGCAATAACCACGGCAACCCAAACTTTGAGCTACCTCTTGACCGTTCTGATGTAGGGTGGATACGAGATGAAGAAATGGTTCGTTACACTCGCTGATTCCCGTGAGGTTGGCGAGCCACATATTCATCTGCACGTTGATATTTAAGTGAAAATCGCCATTCCATGCAGCGCGTGTTCCGCCTTCCCAAAGCCCTTGGAGGTTGGGAGGTAAACTGCCGGGGCGAGATGAGCCGATGAGCATGTGACGCCCAAGTTGATAAAAGAGCTCCATCAGATCCGGGTCCGATCCACCATTTTTCACGCGTTTGAATCGCTCAGGCAACGGGCGACTGGCAATTTCGGGAGGTGTGGTTCCCAAATCGATGGTGTTCTGAAGCATCAGGTGGCGATGATCTTCGACGGCACGATCGCGGAGAGAGTCCCACGATTTTTTCTGAGCTGCTGCGAGTGTGGTATCGGCATCTTTTTGCCACCCATCGGCCCGTGGTGACCTTGGGGAGTTTCGGTTGTGATCCGTTGCAGCGGAAATAAGGATGGTTGCCGAATGGCCACCACTCAGTTGGAGTTCACCGTTTTTAGACACCACGGTTAAACCGCGCTGGGGGACGACGTAGAGGTGAGAAGTAAACTTCGTGCCCAGCTCTTTGAGCGACTTGCCTCTCTTTTTCCCCGCTTGCCCCGTAAAGGTAATTGTGTTTTTGGAGGCACTGTGGGAGGTTACACCCTCGGATCGATTGTAGGCAATCCGACAGTTGAGGCCGGTGGGTAGGGTTGTGTTTAAACGAATAACAATCACCTGATCGGGGTAACTCGCGATGATTTTTTGCGTCGTGGTCCCCTGAGGGAATGTGTAGCTTGTGACGGACTCCCC
>CAZOWD010000313.1:0-1784 GCA_964583225.1 uncultured Verrucomicrobiales bacterium
AATGGATTCCCCGCGAACGGATTGTCACAACAAACCTTTGGTCGTCTGAGCTCTCAAAGTTGGTGGCCAATGCGTTTCTTGCGCAACGAATTTCTTCAATTAACTCAATTTCCGCACTCTGTGAGAAAACGGGAGCCGATGTGGATGAAGTAGCTCACGCGATTGGTATGGATTCTCGAATCGGGCCCAAGTTTTTAAAATCATCCGTCGGCTTTGGTGGTTCATGTTTCCAGAAAGATATTTTGAACTTAACGTATCTTTGCGAACATTTTGGTCTGCCTGAGGTTGCTGAATATTGGGATCAGGTGATTAAGATGAACGATTGGCAAAAAACACGTTTTTCGGCCAATATTGTAAAAACGCTCTTTAACACCGTGCGGGATAAACGCATCGCTGTGTGGGGGTTCGCTTTCAAAAAGGACACTAATGATACCCGCGAATCAGCTTCTATTTATGTGTGTCGCGACCTTTTGATGGAGGGAGCCCAGATTGCTTTGTATGATCCGCAGGTTCCAGTAGAGACCATTCACCGCGATCTTTTATACGTTGGCGTTTCACAGGAAATGATCGATCGTCAGTTAATGATTTGTAGTTCTTGTGAAGAGGCTGCTGATGGTTCTCATGGCGTGGCCGTTTTGACTGAGTGGGATGAGTTCTGTGATGTCGATTTTGATGAAGTTTTTGCCAGAATGTTTAAGCCTGCTTACATTTTTGATGGTCGTAACCTTCTGCCTCATGACGAACTTCGCGAAAAAGGGTTTGAGGTGTATGCTATCGGAAAAGGGTAGTGGAAGTCGTTTCTTTAACATCTAATTTATTATAAAAATGAAACGTGTATTAGTAACAGGTGGAGCTGGTTTTTTGGGTTCCCACCTTTGCGAACGACTTCTCAGCGATGGCAATGAGGTTGTCTGCATGGATAACTACTTTACTGGGTTTAAAAAAAATGTAGCTCATCTTCTGGATAATCCTAATTTTGAGCTGATGCGTCACGATGTGATTGATCCGTTTAAAGTGGAATGTGACCAGATTTTTAACTTAGCTTGTCCCGCCTCGCCACCGCATTATCAACACAATCCGATTAAAACGATTAAAACCTCTGTGATGGGGGCGATTAATTGTTTGGGGGCAGCTAAGCGGACAAAGGCACGCGTGTTTCAGGCTTCGACTTCTGAGGTTTATGGCGATCCCGCTGTTCATCCACAACCAGAATCATATTGGGGAAATGTAAATCCAATTGGGATTCGTTCTTGTTATGATGAAGGGAAGCGCGCAGCAGAAACGTTGTTTATGGATTATCATCGACAAAATAACGTCGATATTCGGATTGTGCGTATTTTTAATACGTATGGACCGAGGATGAATCCAGATGACGGAAGGGTTGTTTCAAATTTTATCACTCAGGCGCTTCGAGGTCAGGATATTACAATTTATGGTGATGGTCAGCAGACGCGTTCATTTTGTTATGTGGATGATTTGATTGAGGGATTTATTCGTTTGATGAATCAAGAGTCTGTTATTGGGCCAATCAACCTTGGGAATCCTGGTGAGTTTTCCATGTTGGAGCTTGCGGAGAAAGTGATCGCTAAAGTGGGTGGAAAAACTCAACTCGTCTTTGAGCCTCTTCCTGGCGACGATCCTAAGCAACGTAAGCCGGATATAACGCTTGCAAAAAAATACCTCGATTGGGAGCCAACCATTGACTTGGACGAGGGGCTTGATCGGGCGATTGCGTATTTCCGCACTGTCGTTTAGTTGGAAATATCGAGGTCGTTTCAATTTAG
>CAZOWD010000314.1:0-1779 GCA_964583225.1 uncultured Verrucomicrobiales bacterium
ATTGCGGAAAGACGCTTCATAGCGGCTTGTTTCTCACGGCGAAGATCACCCTCAATGAGGATTCCTTCCGTGGTGATGACTTGAGCAATCTTCACAAGCTGATCTTCAGAGAGTTCACCTGTGCGAATGTCTGGATCTACCCCAGCTTGCTCAAGAATGCGTTTTGCAGTCGGACGACCGACGCCATAGATATAAGGGAGAGACGCTTCAATGCGTTTCTCATTTGGAATTTCGATACCGAATATACGTGCCATATCCTAATTTTTTGGATTGTTATTTGTTGGTTAGCGCGCTCATAACGTGAATTTTTCACATATATGACAGCCCTGTGAGGCAATCCTGCGCGCTGCGCGGGAGGTGGTGTTTAGCAGAGTTTCTCCGTCTGGCAAGCCAGAACTGAGTAATTTCCTCTATTTCTACTAAAAAAATTTAAAGTGAAGCTATTTCGCTCGCTAAAAGATCATCGAGCGTCTGCCGTGGACGAACCACTTTTGCTTCTGATCCATCCACAAGAATTTCAACAGGCAACACTCGCGAGTTATAGTTAGACGCCATTGTAAACCCGTAAGCTCCAGCACTCAAAAGCGCAATCACCTCGCCCGGTTGAAAATCTGGAAGCTCGCGATTCTGGCAGAAAAAATCGCCCGTTTCACAAATAGGTCCCACCACATCCACAACGGATTGATTCGCCCCTTCGGGATCATTCACAGGCACGATCTCGTGATGACCTTCGTAAAGAGCAGGCCGGATAAGATCGTTCATTCCAGCGTCCACAATCCGAAACGTTTTCACGGAACCTTTCTTTTCATAAAGACAACGACTCAGCATTACGCCAGCGTTCCCGACGATGTAACGTCCTGGCTCAAAAAGAATTTTCAACCCAGAATCTTTCAAGAACGGCATAATCCCACCCACGTAATCTTCGATTGTCAAAGGTCTTGTTCCGTCTTCTTGTTCACCCCACCATTCAGATTTTCCTGACTCAAGCGCTGGATC
Source organism: uncultured Verrucomicrobiales bacterium (assembly GCA_964583225.1). Taxonomy (GTDB): domain Bacteria; phylum Verrucomicrobiota; class Verrucomicrobiia; order Verrucomicrobiales; family Akkermansiaceae; genus Oceaniferula. Next base: position 997 of record CAZOWD010000314.1, read on the forward strand.
GTAAACAATTCCCACGCCTCCCCCAACCGAGAAAAATTCAATCCCGTATGCCTCTTTTAACTTTACCGCCAACGGAGTGATTTTTTCAACAGCCTCAACAAATGGCTCAAGCTGGGTCAACTGTGAACCAATGTGCATCTGCAAACCTTTCAGCTCAATATTCGGAAGAGCTGCTGCCCGAGCATAGGCATCCTCAATATAAACAAAATCCACGCCAAACTTATTTTCAGGCTTTCCTGTGGAGGTGTATTTGTGCGCCTTGGCATCCACGTTCGGATTCACCCGATACGACACTGGAGCTTTCACTCCCATTTCTCCTGCCACCTGATCAATAAAGGCAACCTCCTCCTCACTCTCCGCATTAAAACAATAAATCTTCTGACTTAGCGCATATTCAATTTCATCGCGAGTCTTCCCTACGCCTGCAAACGTGCACTTCGCTGGATCTCCTCCGGCCTCAATCACACGCCGAAGCTCACCTCCCGAGACAATATCAAAACCACTTCCCTCCTCAGCAAGCAACTTCAACACGGAAAGGTTAGAGTTCGCCTTCACCGCATATTCGATACCGTGATTCAAATCACCCAACGCTTGATCGAGACGTCGATAGTGATCGCGGATTGTATTTGCGCTATAAACGTAAGCTGGCGTGCCGTATTGGTCAGCCAAAGAATTAAGATCCACATCCTCGCAGTGCAATGAGCCGTTTTGGTAATGAAATGAGTGCATGCCCTCCTCTGAACCAGATTCCGCAAAAAAGCAAGCCACAGAAGTGGCATCCTT
>CAZOWD010000315.1:0-1768 GCA_964583225.1 uncultured Verrucomicrobiales bacterium
GGGCCCGATTCAAACCAGCCATTGGCATCGTCTTCACAAAGAATCGCCGGCATTCTCGTGCGGTAAAACGTATTGCCTTCGATGAGGATTGGGCGACGTGTCGTGAGCAAAATACCGCGCGTTGGAATCTGAGCGATCTTACAATTTCTCATCAAAACCAATGGCGTCCATGTGATATTTTCCACCACATCGTTTTTCTCGACCGCTTTCGGGATCCTTTTGCTAAAAGTGACGAGCTGTTCGTGAGGATTGAGGATTTTGACGTCGGTGACTTTGGCTGACCCGTGAGAAAGCATGGTTTCATGATCAACCCACTCGATTTCATCTCCTGGGAAAAACGCTTGGAACCCCCAAGATTGATGCTGACCAAAACGAAGTTTCGCTTGGTTTTTAGCAGGCATATCCACGATTTTGAGATGGGTTCCATGCACGTTGAGCGCGTCGTCGTGGGCTGCTGTAAGTGTGCAGTTGAGCAGTTTAATCACTCCCTTACACCCTGAGAAATGGGTAATATCAGCAGCGGATGCATTGGTGCGACCGCTCTTGGGGTCGGGAGCGACGACGAGATGATCTAGTGTGATATTTTCAGAAAATTGCCCAAGAATGCCAAACCCGTGGATGGCCCGCACGGTCACATCTTTGAGGTAAACGTCTTTGCAGTGATTAAACCACATTGCGACGGCATTGCGCGTTGTAGAGCGCATCTGGTAAGTGGTGTTTAATTTGATTTTGTTAAGCTCATTTACAGGAGCTTCGATCCGCAACTTTCGACCATCGAGTTGTTTGATCGAAGTAACGCCAGATAACGGATTCGACCCACGCCATGTCGTTTTTGTTTCAGGATCGTAGTGTTGCGTCATGTTATGATACAGATCCCACCCTTCGCCGAGCCAATGGATGCTGTTTCCGCCCGTAATTTCATAATCAGAATCTGGGTGAACCTTGGCAATCCAGTATCCATCTCCTTTTTCAATACAGGTCATTTCAGACATCGTAGGACGTTTGAAATCGAAAGTTCCTCCTTTGAGAGTGAATTTTTTGCACCCTTCCACAACCATCATCGTAAATTTTCCACGCATCATGAACGTGACCCCTTTGGCCTCGATGGTGAGGTTATTGGTATTGCGGATGTCGATAGCAATCACCTTAGCTCCGCCCGAATTGCTTTCCGTGCTATTACTGGTGAAGCAGGCGCGTTTCGAGGCATGTTTCGTAAAAAAATCGTAAGTTCCAGCAGGAATACGTAAAGTTACAGGACCCGAGGCCGATTTCTTTTGAGCGGCTTCGAGAGCTTTTTGAAACGCTACGGTATCGTCGCCAACGCAAGCGGAGTCGTCGTGAGAGTAAGGCCCGCCATCATTTGGTTTGGCGCCAAAATCGGCAACGTTAAGGATGGTTTTGGCAGAGATCGGTAAGGTTGCAATAACCGAAAGAGTCGTCAGGGTTGTGAGAGAACGGATCATGGATGGAGTTATCGTGAGAATTTGAAACTATGGTGGATAGGTGAGTTATTCTTGAGCTTAAGACAAGAATAACGCGCATACTAATCAGAAGCTAAAGGATGATACGGAGATGTGAAGCCCTTACTTTCATATTATTTTGATGTTATTCTTATGCTGAAAAAACACTCTATAATCTTCGCCGAAAAAACTTACCTCTTCACTCTATAATGATGTGCCTTCATCTCATGATTTTTCTATTCATCCATGAAACCCCAACGGGTCGTCTTTTGGACTTCGCATTGGGGGCAAATAGGTTGTTCCGTTAT
>CAZOWD010000316.1:0-1760 GCA_964583225.1 uncultured Verrucomicrobiales bacterium
CACAGCATGGCAAAATGGCGAAGTGCGCGGACTCCGCGCTCGTGGCGGGTTTATCGTTGATATCCAGTGGAAGGACGGCAAACTCTCAAAAGCAAAAATCACCTCCACGCGAGGCACCCCCGCTACCGTGATGGTTAACGGCAAGACATTGCCCATTCGCCTCAAAAAAGATCAATCCCAAACGATCTCGAACGATCTTAAAATAACAAAATGATCGATACTCACCGCGAGCTACGATTCACCTTATAAACCAATATTACTCAACCAATCATATGAAAAAGACCATTGCTTACACCCTGCTGGGTTTACTAGCCCCGCTCTCCATACTCCCCGTCTCGGCTCAATCAAAAGACCCGAAAAAACCCAACATTGTTTGGATTATGCTCGAGGACTGGTGCCCCGATCTCTCCTGCTACGGCTCGAAAGACCTACAAACACCTCACATCGATTCCCTCGCAGCTAAAGGCATCCGCTACACGCGGGCGTTTACCACATCCCCCGTTTGTTCCACTTCCCGCTCTGCGATGATGACCGGGTTTCACCAAAATTACATCGGCGCCAACCAACACCGCACGGCAAACAAAGATAAAAAACCTCTGCCTTACGGCATCAAACCCATCACACACCTCCTCGAAGAAGCTGGCTATTACACCTGCCTGCTCGACCATAAAACCGACTGCAACTTCACCACGGAAAAACCTCTCTTTCAGGAGAAAAAAGGATGGAAAGGTTGCAAGCCCGGTCAGCCATTTTTTGCCCAATACACATTTCATGGAACTCACCGACCATGGAGGCGCGATCCCATCAACCCCATCGATGAATCAAAAATCTCCCTGCCCGCGTGTTACCCCGATGTCCCCATGATGCGTCGTGACTGGGCAAACGGACTGGAGGAAGCGCAGGTGACCGACCGCGAGGTGGGTAAGTTTCTCGATAAACTCAAAGCGGAAGGACTCGATAAAAGCACCGTCATCTTTCTCATCGGCGATCACGGACGTTGTATGCCACGAGGCAAGCAATTCCTCTACGATGAAGGCACGCACATCCCTCTGATTTTTGTCTGGCCTGGAAAAATCCAGAAGGGCAACCAAGTGGACGATAGCATGGTGATGTCGATTGATATTTCTAAAACTATCCTCGACATCGCAGGAGCTAAATCGGCCCACCCACTTCACGGGAAAAACCTCTTGAGCGACGAGGTGAAAAAGCGGGAATACGTCTTTTCTGCACGCGATAAAATGGACAAAACCCACGACTCCATGCGCTCGATCCGATCCAAAAAGTTCCGTCTCATTCACAACCTGATGCCCGAACGACCCTACCTTCAATACAACTGGTATAAAGAAGCACTCTACCCCAGCCTTGCGATTGTCAACGCGCTTTACCTCAACGGAAAACTCAACAAAGAGCAGTCGCAATTTATGGCGGATCACAAACCTGAGTTTGAATTATTCGACGTAGAAAAAGACCCCAACGAATTGCATAACCTCGCCGATGACCCCGCGTATGCCGACGTAAAAGCAAAACTTCTCAAAGAGCTTAACGCCTGGAGAAAATCCATCAACGACAAGGGGCCTACAGAAGAATTCCGCAAAGGTGGCTGGCCCGCCACCTATCCTACGAGAAGTAAGGAACAGTGGAACGCCATCATGGAAGCCTGGAAACCCTACGTCTTCAGAGCACCCGATGCCAAAGTCCGCCCACTCAAACAAAAGGTCAACAAACTCATCAAAGAAACCCAGTTGGTGAAATAGAGAAAC
>CAZOWD010000317.1:0-1721 GCA_964583225.1 uncultured Verrucomicrobiales bacterium
GCAACGCCATAATCTGGCGGCTTTATGGAACTGACCGCCATTATCGAAGCGCTACTTATTTCCTCAGAAGATCCGCTGTCCAGCAGCGAGCTTGCTCGCTTGATACGGGCGAGCGTCGATGAGGCGGAAGATACGTTGAGCGCTCAAATCGAAAATGGCGAGGTAAGCAAAACTGCCAAAGTCCCCGTAGCTCTCAAAGTTTTGGCAAAAACGGACGAAAAACAGGTCACCACCGCCATCGCCAAACTCAACGATTTTTACCAGTCCACGGGCCGCTCTTTTCTCTGCTTAGAGCGGGCGAAAGGATGGAAAATTTACACCCGTCCGGAGTATGCCGATTTTGCCCGACGGCTCTTCCCCGGACGAAAACCGAGCAAGCTTAGTGGCGCCGCGATGGAAACGCTCGCGATCATCGCCTACCGTCAACCCGTCACCAAAGCATCACTCGAAGCCGTGCGCGGAGTTTCCTGCGATGGTATGCTCCAAAAGCTACTCGACCGCGAACTTATCAAGGTCGGTGGCCGATCCCCTCTCCCCGGTCGCCCGCTGCTCTACGAAACCACGGATCTTTTTTTTGAACACTTTGGCATCAAATCCGTGGACGATCTACCCAACGCCAGCGAACTCCGCTCCGTCAAACTCCCCGAACCGGGAGATGAAAATTCAGATTCAGCAGACAAAACATCCAAGCCACCCGTAGAAGAACAACTCGCCTTCAGCGCCATCCATCACCGCATCTCAGAAGAATCTTAACCACCCAGCAAAAAGAAAAACTCACAGGGTAAAAAAAATCTGTCAAATACAGCTAAAATCCTGTTAATCCTATCTGCGCAACAAGCCCCCTTTTCCCTTTTCTTCTAATCGCTAATCTAAGAGCCCTCTTACCTACTTTTACATATGCCTCTCGACGACATTCGCAAAAAAATCGATAAGCTCGACAAAAACCTCATCGACCTCCTCGCTCAGCGCTCAGAACTCGTCCACGAAGTTGGCGTTATCAAAAAAGCGGAAGGGCTTCAAATCTACGCTCCCGAGCGCGAGGACGCATTGCTCAAACGCTTGGAAAAAATGAATGAGGGGCGCATCCCTGAAAAATCTCTCCGCGCCATTTATCGCGAAATCATGTCGGCGGCGCTCGCGCTGGAAGACAACCTCACCGTGGCTTACCTCGGGCCCAAAGGAACGTGGACCCACCAAGCGGCGATCAAAAAATTTGGTCACTCCATCAATTATTCCGCCCAAGCCAACTTTGCCGAAGTTTTTGACCAAGTCGAACGCCGCAAAGCCCACTACGGCGTAGTCCCCATCGAAAACTCCACAGAAGGTGCCATTTCTCACACTCTTGATCTCTTTGTCGATTCCCCACTTCAAATCTGCGCCCAAATCCTCCTCCGCATTGAAAACGGACTGATGGCGTGCATTCCACGAGAGGAAATCAAAACGCTCTACTCGCACCCACAAGTTTTTGGACAGTGCCGGAACTGGATCCTCCGCAATTTCCCTCAAGCCGATCTTGTAGAAGTTTCCTCCACAACCAAAGCGGCCGCCATCGCCAAAGAAAAAGCCCACGAAGGCGCTGCTGCGCTCGGAGGTAAACTCGCGGCCGATCTCAATGGGCTCACGATCCTAGAAGAGTCCATCCAAGACCGCGCAACAAACACCACACGGTTCCTCGTCATCGGGGAGAAAACCTGCCCACCCACTGGCAACGACCGCACATC
>CAZOWD010000318.1:0-1675 GCA_964583225.1 uncultured Verrucomicrobiales bacterium
GCCATGCCGTAATCTTCGGGGTTATCTACGCCTGTATCGGCGTAAGTGCCATCTACGTCAGCCCAGGTTTCAAGAGCTACCGCGCCAAAGAGCGTCCAGCCTGTCGTTCCATTTTCAAAGCTTGGGTTTACGAGTGCTGCCCCTGCGAAAGAAGGTAGCATGATAGTTCCCGCTCCAAGGAGCGCCATGAGTGTTGTTTTTGTTGTCATTGATTGTATTTCTGTGTGTTGCGATGTTTTTGTAGCGTAAGCCGGAAAGGAGTTCCAGCTAAAATTTTTATGGAGTGGACGACGTGGATAATGCGAGTGCAGCGTCGTCAAAGAAAAGGGAGGCGGCATCCTTGGCAGTAGGTTTACCTGCTTCATAAAAAATGGTTACGCGGATTTTTTGCGAATTGATGGGTGTTTTGCCGGTGACCTTGTGTTGGGTGAACTTACCCTGATTGGCATTCACCTCGTCTGTGATGTTTTTTGCCTCTGTAAAAATTCTTTTTCCTTGAGAATCAAAAAATTCGATCTTCATCTCCACTTTTTTGAGCCGTGCATGGGTTTCTTTCTTGAAATACCCGCTGAAGGTGTAGCTTTCCCCGGGCTTTGGTTTTCCGACAGCGTCTTGATAGAATCCGCCAGCGTTGTTTTCGGCGTAACTCTGTAACCAAACGCCGGCCTTGCCCGACTTTGCGGCAAAATCCTTATGGATCAACACCTGCCCAAATCCTACCCACGGCTCAGCCCCCCCCTCGTTGCCATTTTCAAAACTTGTATTTCTGAGACCGATTCCTTTTTGAGAAATAACCTCTGCCTCTTCCTTCGCCGTGTCTGAAGCCGTGTGTAGGCTGGCATCATCAAAGAAAAGTGACGCGGCATTTTCTCCTGCGGGTTGATCTGATTCAAAAAACACAGCCACTCCGAGGATTTCTGTTCCGTCGGGGACTTTGCCTGTGACCTGGAACTTCGCGAAGGTCTTTTCACTCGCGTTGATTCCCGCTGTGATATCATTGGATTTTGCCGATATCAGCTTTCCTTGGGCATCAAAAAACTCAAGTTTCATCTCCAGCTTCTTCAAGTGGGCATTGGGTTCTTTGCAAAAATACCCATCGAAAGTGTAAATCTCACCTACCTTGGGCTTACCTTGAGCTTTCTGATAAATCCCCCCTGTGTTTTTCCCCGCAAAACTCTTAAACCAAACCCCGACAGCCCCTGATTTGGCGGCAAAATCTTGCCTCTCAACCGCTTCTCCAAAACTTCCCCAATGCTCAGCATGAGCGTCGCTGCCTTTTTCAAACCCCGTGTTGTTGAGCTTAAGCTCGGCATGACTCACCAGAGGAAAAAATGACGAGAGGAGAATCAGAGATCGTAGGCTTGTTTTCATAATGTCATCAATGGTTAGTTAGTCGTTATACCTGAGAGTTAGATTGTTGGTGAGAACCTCACCTTCCTTGAAAATGCGCACACTCAAGTCGCCCATGATCGCGTGAAGTTTTCCGTCGTAATAATGAAGGGCACCTATTTTCTCGGATTCGATCTGCACCGGCTCATCGGAAGGGGTACTGTCAAGACCGCTTTGGGCGGAAAAAGTCGCGGGTCCCTCACCTTGCTCGTTCGTCCACATGTCCGCATAAATAATGAGTTCGCTGGGACGATCAACTCGGGATTCATTCACGATGCGTGTTCCC
>CAZOWD010000319.1:0-1659 GCA_964583225.1 uncultured Verrucomicrobiales bacterium
AACATTGGGCGTTTTTTTCTTTTTTCGTTTGATTTCTTAAATGATTCGTTATTCTTTGAGCCGACTACTATCCCAATGTTAATGGCGCGAAACGAAATAAACCGTGTCAGCGGTCAACCGCTAGACACATCTACCAATAAGATGCATGCTCGCACGGAGTATTTGCGTCGTTTGGTGCGCTTGAGTTTTTGTCTTTTGGGCTTCATGTTATGTTTGGCGTTTGCCGTTTCCGCGCTGCCTCATTATCGCAAATTGCAGAAGATGAGGGCTGATTTAAGTGAGGTAAAGGTTGAAGAGTCCGAGGTGGCAAATCGGGTAGATGCTAAAAAACGAGAATTGCGAGCTATTGAATCGGATCCGCAATACCGTGAGCTTATTGCTCGAGATCGCTTGAATTACTACGAGCCAGGTGAGCACGTTTTTCGTATAGAGCGTTAAATGAGGCTCGATATCAACCTGTGGATTGGCGCTTGCACTTGCGTTGAGTATTGCTAACCTTCCGTCTCATTCCAACGGGTTCGTGTTGGAGGTGTTTATTTTGTTTTTTATGAAATCTTTATTTTTTAAATGTTCGCTGTCATTGTTGATGGTTTTGTCTTTTTGTGTGGCTTCTTTGCCAGTCGTATCTGCTGCAACCGCTCCTAAATCAGCCAAGAAAGAAAAAGTGGGGTCGGTTATTCTGACTTCGTATTTGGTTAAAGATAAACCCGTGCTGGGTGAGGTGGGGATGATTGTTCCTCCTAAGGAGATTTCCAAATACATCGCCAAGGTGCAGGCGGCAGCGAAGCAAGATCCTGAGTGGTATAGAGAATACACTAAAAAATCGAAACCTGGTTTGCCGTTGCCATTTCATGAAAAGTTGGGGCTGACCAAGGATGAGTATGCTGATTATTTAAAATTATGGGATCAGCGTCAGTTTAAAGTGTCTCAAAAAGTGGTGATCCGTTTGGAAGAGCCTAAGCCTGGCGAGTGGATGATTCGAGTGAGTGGTGTTGGTATGCCAATTTCTTTACTGCGTTATTACCCTGATACAGATCAATTTAAGTCCACAAATGGAGTGTTGAAGAGAATTGAAGATATCAATGCACCCAAAGAGAGTGTGTTGGGCGCTTGGAAGGGGCAGGAGTGGAGATTTGAAGAAAAAACGGAGTATGTTTGGACAAAAGAAAATATAGCGATAGGGAAAACCAATGACGGATTACACTGTTTTTTGGTTTATCGTATCCAAGAAAGCGTTACGGGATACAACAAAAGCTTGGTGATTCGTTTTGCTCCACCTAAAGTGAAAGCATCAAAAACGAAGAAAAAATAATGCTTTAGAGGGCTAGACCCTGAGCTAAACCAATCTGCTAAACCAATCTGCATACCGATCTTTCGAGGTCGGTATTTTACTTGATACGCTAATGACGAACCGAGTTCATCACCCTCGCTCGATCATCCGGATGTTTCGGAAGGTCTTGGTGGTTTTGATTTTTGCACTTTTGATTGGTTATGGGGCGTCAAATCTTTGTTTGTCTCTACCGTGGGGGCGCGAGCTTATAACGGCTCGGTTGAAAAGTCGCACTGGACTGGATTGGCAAATGGGGCGGGTGACTTGGTCGCCTTGGAATGGCGTGTTGGTTCGAGATCTTAAAGTGCTTCAGCCGGATGAGTTGAGAA
>CAZOWD010000320.1:0-1640 GCA_964583225.1 uncultured Verrucomicrobiales bacterium
CCTTCGGGTGCCCGATAGGATATTTGTTGTATCCCTTTGGGTTGAGGGAATTCTGTTGTTTTAGTTTGGTTTAACTCAAAAAAAATCCAGCATCCGAAAATATCGGATACTGGATTTTTTATTAAAAAGGGTAAATGCTGATTACTCAGCTTTAGCTGCTTCCTCTTCACCGTCAGTTTTGACTGTGATTTTGAGGATAGTAGAAACATCAGCGTGAAGTTTGATTTCGATGTCTTGCTTGCCAGATGTTTTGATTGGAGAGTCGAGAAGGATCGCGTGACGATCAATTTCGATTCCTTTTTCGGAAAGTGACTTGTGGATGTCAATGCTGGTGATAGAGCCGAATGCTTTGCCGCCTTGTCCTGTTTCGAGGGTGAAGGCGAGCTTGAGGCTCTTGATTTTACCTGAAAGCTCTTTGGCCTCGGCAAGCTCAGCAGCTTCGCGCTTGATGCGTTGAGCTTTAAGTGAGTCGAGGTGTTTGAGGTTTGCTTTGGTGGCTTCAAATGCTTTACCTTCAGGGATGAGGTAATTGCGAGCAAAGCCAGCTTTAACGGTAACGACGTCGGCTTCAGAGCCGAGGTTTGTGATTTTTTCGCGGAGAATAACTTCTGTAGTAGCCATGGGAAAAGGATGCGCTTGTTGCGGGGCGCAGGAAATAGAGGGGTTTGCCCAATGAGTCAAGCAGGATTTTTGGAGGAAATTCATTATTGTGAGTTGTGGTGGGTAGGGTAGCCTGATTTTTATGAAGATTGTAAGGACATATTCGCTGTTGATTCCTGCTCAGTTGGCTCAATTAGAGCTGGGTAGTTATGGGGTTGATGCCATTATTTTAGATGAATCTCTGGCTGTGACAGCTCCGCAATTTGCGATGTCGGACGGAATTCGTTTGGCTGTGGCTGATGAAGATTTTCAGTTGGCTTCGGAGATTCTTGAGAGCGCGAGAGAAAAAGGCTGTTAAGAATAGTAGCTTTGAGTTATTTGACCTCTATGAGTTTATCACGAGAAGAAATTGCAGCGATGCGGGAAGAATATGGTAGCCGTGAGCTGCATCGGGCTGATTTAGATCCTAATCCTATTGTGCAATTTGAGAACTGGTTCTCAGAAGCCCGTAATTTACAAGTGGATGAACCCAATGCTTTTGTGTTATCCACGATTGGTTTGGATGGCTGTCCCGCATCTCGGACAGTTTTGATGAAGTTTTTTGATGAAAATGGATTTGTTTTTTACACCAATTACGGGAGCGCCAAAGCAAAAGAGATTGAGGCGAACCCCAAGGCCGCTATTTTATTCCCTTGGCTGACGCTTGAACGGCAGGTGAGAATTGAGGGTGAGGTGGAAAAGGTGAGCACTGCAGAGTCGTTGAAGTATTTTGCATCGCGTCCGCGCGAGAGCCAGATTGGTGCCTGGGTTTCGGATCAATCCAGTGTGATTGATTCGAGAGCGCTTCTGATGAATAAGTTAGAAGCCCTGAGACAAAAATTTAAAGGTGGTGAGGTGCCACTTCCTTCATTCTGGGGCGGGTATCGGGTGATCCCCCAACGCATAGAATTTTGGCAAGGTGGAAAAGGTCGCGTTCACGATCGCTTCCTTTACTCTCGCGATGGAGAAGGGTGGAAGATTGACCGTTTAGCGCCTTAAAT
>CAZOWD010000321.1:0-1598 GCA_964583225.1 uncultured Verrucomicrobiales bacterium
CGCAGCCACAGTTCCCTCCCCTTATTTATTCACTCAAACAACCTATCATCCAATATAAGAAAACGGCTCTAAAGCACCTCTTTTATTTATCCATATATAAACGCCCCTTTCATTTGAAAGATTCATCAAAGATACTTAGTATATTGGATAATGTTTCGCTCAACCATTTTTACTGTAATTTGCATTACTTCTAGTCTATCTCTTGCATCTGCAGCTAACACAAAAAAATCAACCTCCACACCCCCCGTTCGAACGGAGACGTGGCCACTGAAAGAATCTTTCGAATCTGGCATACCCTCATACATCTCGGCCAAAAAAGGTAAACTCAAGTTAATTCACGACCACATCCAAGATGGTAAAAATGCCCTGCGTTGGGACTACGTGGATCAGGACACCTTAACATTCAAAACGGGTCCTCTCGGCAATGTTAATGTTTATACTGGGTATGGAAATTACTCTCGTTCTACATTGACGTTGCGTGTTTATTTACCCGAAATCTCTCAGTCAAAACTCGTCGTTGAATTTCTGGCAGGCGACCAAGTAGCTGGCCACTACGATATCCCAATGCAACATAAAGGGTGGCAACAAATTGTTCATCATTATTCGTGGCACTCTCAAATCAAATGGACAAAGTCGAACCTCAAATCAAAACTCGACAGCATCCGCATCCGTGTAGTTCTCGGCAAAAACGCTCAACCATCGCAAAAATATGCCATTTTTGATGCCATTCAATACAACACCCCACGCGACTTCAGAGATGCTCGCAACCCAGTAGCGCATCAGTGGAAACCTCTTTCGCCCGATTTCTCTTCGGCTCCTCAACCTAGCAAGAGCGACCTCGAAAAACTCAAAAAGCTGGAAAACATCCTATCCACTCACCCCAACCCCAAGATCAAAGATGAGGTTTGGAAGAAAAAGATTGCAGACATCCAAAAGCGTATCGATTCCGAAGGGTTAAAACCAGGCTTCCCCATCAAACAAAATCTAGGTCATTATTTTGGATTTATGAATCAGATTGCCAATGACTACGCTCATTGCGCAAATCCCACATTCAAAAAACAACTCGCCGAAAAATTCCTCGCCGTAAATGCTTGGATGCAAGATCAAGGTCTCGTTGTTGATGGCTCGACGGGAAGAGCGAATAACTACATCGGTCGCACGTATGTCGATGCCGTCTCAAAAATGCGCGACCCGCTCATTGAATCGGGTCAGATGGAAGACACGCTCGCCTTTATCAAATGGTCTTACCATTACGACAAAAACTTCTTTCCATCAGACAAACCCAACTACAACAAGTCGATGGATTACTTCTACAACGAAGCCATGCGACTCCTCCGCGTAGCACTCATGCACACGGACCCCGTTACTCGTTGGCACCACGTTTCGAAGTTTCGTGAGAATTTTAACCAACAAATCATCACAACCATCAAACCTGACGGGTCGCTTTTCCATCACGGAATGCACTATTTCGCCTACGCAGGAGGTGCGATGAGTTCGATTTCCAGCACGATGTTAGCGCTCACAAATGCAGGACTCCCCGCTTCAGAACCTGCCATGGACACCGTTAAACACGCACTGATGCAGATGCGTTGGTATGC
>CAZOWD010000322.1:0-1573 GCA_964583225.1 uncultured Verrucomicrobiales bacterium
TTGCGGAACCATCATGTCCAGACGCCGACCTAAAACAAAATTTAAGAAACCAGTAAAAAAACATCAGCCTCGGAGCGTGCCGATTATTCATGAAGATCGCGATATTATCGTCGTCGATAAAATGCATGGCTTGCTTACGGTCGCTAGCGATAAGGTGAAGGATCGGACTGCGTATGCTTACTTGAATGATTATGTGAGGAAAGGTGTAGCCAAATCGAGAAAGCGGGTGTTTGTAGTGCACCGATTAGATCGGGAGACGTCGGGGCTTTTGGTTTTTGCTAAAGATGAAGCCGCGAAGAGCTTTCTTCGGCAGGAATGGGGTAAGTTTCAAAAAACATATTATGCGGTTGTTCGTGGTCAGTTGCCTGAAAAGGAAGGGGTGATTTCTTCTTATTTAGCGGAGCAAGGCGTGCATAAAATGTATGTCACCAAAGATAAAGAAAAGGGAAAGTTTGCGGAAACGTCTTATAAAGTTCTGAAAGAGAACAAAAAATACAGCCTTGTGCAAATTGACTTACGCACTGAGCGAAAGCATCAGATTCGTGTGCATTTGGCTGATGTAGGTTGTCCTATCGTGGGGGATAAAAAATACGGAGAAGGTGAAAAAGGAGTCAAACGCTTAGCGCTTCATGCTGGAAAAATGACGATCGTTCATCCGTTTTCTCACAAGCCCATGACCTTTGAAACGGGAATGCCGGCGCATTTTGAGATGTTGATGGGAAAAGGGGGTGAGAAGGCAAAGGCTGGCGAAACGCCATCTCCTAAAAACGGAGAATCTTGATTTTTGAGTGACGCCTCTTGACCGCAAGTTGATCAGGGGGCATGTTGTTGCCAACATGAACATTCGAACCATTATCACGCACCCTGGAGGCGCACATAAAGATGATTTTTTGGCCTGTAGCTTAATGGTTTCTTTGTGTGGAGTGCCTGTTTTTCGCCGAGAGCCTACAGAGGAAGAATTGGTGGATCCTAGCGTGTGCGTGATTGATGTGGGGGATCGACATGAACCTGAGAATCACAATTTTGATCATCACCAGTTTCCTCGAGATTATGTTCCGACCTGCGCGTTGACTTTGGTGCTTCAGCATTTGGGGGTGTATGAAGATGCTCGGATGTTTTGTGATTGGTTGGAGCCGGCTGAGTGGTTTGATACCCGAGGGCCTAAAAAGACCGCTGAATGGTTAGGGGTTGAGCGAGATGTTATTTCAAAATTAAACTCACCTATCGATATATCGATGTTGCGTCGTTTTGCGAGTTCTGAGGTTCATCGTCCAGGGGAACCCGTGTATGAACTCATGCGGATGATTGGTGATGATTTATTATCTTACCTCAGAGGTGTGCGTGAGCGTTTGGATTATGTGGGGCAACACGTGCAACGTTGGGAAATTACCTCGGGGGATACGACGTTTAGTGCTTTATTTTTGCCTCGTTCTGCGGATGGAATCGATGATGCATCCAGCGGGCTTGTGCGCTATATTTTAGTGAACGAACTCGATGAGGAAATTGCGGCGATGGTGTATCCTGATAGCCGAGGTGATGGGTTTGGCCTTGCTCGGTTTAACGATCATGCCAA
>CAZOWD010000323.1:0-1565 GCA_964583225.1 uncultured Verrucomicrobiales bacterium
GCGCCGGTTTGCAAAACCGGTATTCGCGGGTTCGAATCCCGCTCCCGCCTCCATTCTTTCCAGTTGATGAAACCCTTATTTGATAAGGGTTTTTCGTTTTTTAGAGAGGGTGTTTTTTGGCGGATTGTGAGATTGTGAAGGTGGCGAGAGGATTCGGCTTTCTTTGTTGATTGGGGGTGTGTATTTTTTCGCTTGTGCCTGAGTCTTGTTCTAGCTCCCGTTCAAATAGTGAAGAGTCTTTTGAGATTGCTTGTGTTTCCGTGATTGGGTTGCCCGTGGCGGTAACTTCTTATGCGGGGGCGATCGATTGGATTAAAAAGGCTGCGTTGTTGGCGGATCGAGCTTATGCCGTGGAGGCCGCCAATACTCATGTCGCGGCGTTAGCGAGGCATGACCCGTCGTTTGGAGAAGCCATGGCGAAGTTTGATTTGATTTGTCCCGATGGAATGCCACTTGTGTGGTCGGTGAATCGGCAACTGCCAGAGGAGGAAAAGTTAACGGATCGCGTTTATGGACCTACATTGATGTTAAAAACGATTGAGGCTACCCAGGGCGAACCCGAGTTGAAGCATTTTTTGTTTGGGGGAAAAGAAAGCACGCTGAAAAAACTACAGAGTCGCTTTGCCGAGGACTTTCCTAGCTCTGTAATCGCTGGTGCGTATTCTCCTCCTTTTGGTGATTGGCCCGAGGATGAATTTGAGAGGATTTGTGAAAAAATTCGGGAATCTGGGGCGAATTTAGTTTGGGTTGGGCTTGGGTGTCCGAAACAAGAGCGGTGGATTGCAGCCCATAAAGATAAGCTTCCTCCTGCCGTGTATTTTGGCATTGGGGCCGCTTTTGCATTTCACGCGGGGGAAGTGAAGCAGGCTCCTGCGTGGGTGCAGAGATACGGCGTGGAATGGTTGTATCGGCTCTGCAAAGAACCTCGCCGACTTTTTAAGCGTTATTTTACCTATAATAGCCTATTTCTCTGGTATTTGTTTCGAGGTGAGAAAGCCAAAAAAACCTCAGAAAGGCATGAGCCTAGCTGAGGTGAAAAGATGATTCGCTTTGTGAGCTTATGGGGGAGATTAAAATGGAATGTCGTCCCCGCGCATGTCATCGGCGGAGGGTTCGCCGAAGCTCGCTCCTTGAGTCGGAGCTTGCTGGAAGGGTTGACTTGAGGTTGCGGAAGTGTTGCCTCCTTGGGGAGTTTGCCCTGCGCCCGCTCCTGCTGCTTGGATTTTCCAGCAGTTTAAGTTGACGTAGTATCTGCCTTTAAATTCGTTGCCTCGGATGTCAAAACTGACGGTGACTTCTTGACCTTCTTGAAAGTTGTCGAGCCATGAACACTTATCTTTGATAAGTTCAAATTTGACATCTTGAGGGTATTGGGAGTCGCCGATGGTTAAGACAAACTCGCGCTTGGTAAACCCGCTGGGGAAGGTTTGAGTATCGAAAATGACTTTGATTTTTCCAGTTGCTTCATACATGATATTTGATTTTTAAGTTTAAGTTGCGGGTTGGTATCTTAGATCTCAAGCAATGTCAAAAATTGTCTTTGTGAGATAACTGCGCGTTTTTAC
>CAZOWD010000324.1:0-1508 GCA_964583225.1 uncultured Verrucomicrobiales bacterium
GTTTTAACTTCGAGCGTTTTATCGGGATGAGAATTACAAAGAAACACATAAGTAGCATCTTTGTAAAAAAGGGTCTTCGCGCTCAAAGCTGGGTAGGTATGAGTGTTACCTTTACGTTCTTGCTCGGTGATGGTGCCAAGCTCTAACTTGGTTCGGTCTCCGACAAATAAAGTGACGGATTGAGGGCCTTTGGTTTGTTTTACCGTGATAGATGCGTTATTTTTTCCATAGAGAAATACTTCACCGAGCTTCAGATCGCCGGTGAGCTCTTTTCCAATTTGCGCATAGGAGTCATACCAAAGTTGCCATGTGCGTCGGACTCCACCACGCTTAAAGAGCGACCAAATAGAAACACCCTTGGCACCACTCATTAAGCCAAGATAAACATCGTGTCGGGTCCAGAGTGGGATAAGTTTATCGTCGGTTGGATTTTTTGGATCTTGGCATAGCTCGGGCATCACAAGCGGGATGCGAAACCGTCGGTCTTGTTTGGCAAGTTCTTGAATGGCTTTAACCTCTTGCTCAACAGACCATCGAACCCAGATGCGATTTTTTTGAAACCCCGCAAGATTGGTGTAACACCCCTTTCCTATAATATCTTGAAACTTCCCCGTTTTTACTAACGATCCAGCATTGCGGTGATTCGGCTCATACATCCAGATGGGGCGGTGATGAGGGTCGAGTTCGCGGATTGTTTCCGTGACGGTTTTTAGATAATCCAATTCATTTTTTCGCCAGAATCGAATTTCTTCGGGAGCGACATACCACCAGCAAATGTTTGGATCTTTGAGTAACTCCTTCATTTGCTCTGAGATTTGCCGTTTGATTTCATCGGCAGAAACGGGGTTGTATTTTTTAGCATCGTGAAAATGCATATCTAACCCGACAAAACCTGGATACGGCATCCCTGAGGCCCGCATCTTCGCATATCGATCATTTCTTATCTTTGCAGGTTGAGAAAATGAAGTTCCATAGTCTGGCCCCGCCACCGTAAACCCATTTTTCACGTCACGAACAGGATTTCCTGAGTATCCCATATAGGGAAACGTTTTTCCCTTCGGAAAGATTTTGAGACCATTTGAAGGTGTGGGCGCAACCACTTCCGCCAGTATGGGTAAGCTGAGTGACAGAGAAAAAAATGCCAATATTGGCACCAGTTGTTTTTTATCGTTCATTCTATTTGATTACTGTTTGGGGAGAATTAGTGAGTAAGAAGTAAAATCCAATTGCGCCTTGATGAGTTTTAATGACCAAGGCCAATAATATCATCAGCTTTGATCCCTTTGGGAGATCTGAAGATTACCGTGAGTATTCATAACATAGTATTTCATGTAGGTCAGTTGAATTTTACCGCCGAGTAATGGTATCTTTAACGATGATGTAACGGATTCCATCTCGCTTATTCGTTCCAGGCACCGTCATTTTTCTCTTGGCTGTTTATTTGAGGGATGTGGAAAGCGTTAAAAATGATTTGCGAAGTATTAGGGGGTGGTTTACAGAATGCCTGT
>CAZOWD010000325.1:0-1507 GCA_964583225.1 uncultured Verrucomicrobiales bacterium
TTTCGGCAAATTCTATAGGGTGTGCCTTCAGCACACGGGATTGAGGAGGTTCAACAACACCCCCTCGGGGGCGAGCGTTGCTCTTGCCCGAGGCTCGTATGGATTGTGCTTTCAGCACAAGAACGCCATTCCCAAAGTCCTAGCGATGATCTCCATCTTCCAAAGGATCATCCAATATCAGCTTCAATGAGGCGGCACACACTTCAAGGATTCTCAGGATTCAACTTGCGCTCTCAAATCGACAAGTTCATGATGAGGAGCAGTTGTAAAAAGATTAGATAAAAGCCATGCACATCCTTCCCGACATTCCAAACGACTTCGTCATCTTTCTCATGGTTGCAGCTTTTTCCCTCCTCATTGGAATTGAGCAACGCCGAATTCATGGAAAAAAAACGGATTCTCGTATGTTTGGCGCCGAGCGCACTTATGCACTCATCGGAATCTTTGGATTTATCCTCTACAACTTATCTCCAGAAAACCTCTACCTCTTTGCTGCGGGTGGTGCGGGGGTCACCTGCCTCCTTGGCATTTTTTATTGGAAGCACATCGATACCATTTCCAACTTTGGAATCACTTCGATTATGACCGCGCTCATCACGTATAGCCTCTCGCCTCTACTCTACACCAAACCCGT
Source organism: uncultured Verrucomicrobiales bacterium (assembly GCA_964583225.1). GTDB lineage: Bacteria > Verrucomicrobiota > Verrucomicrobiia > Verrucomicrobiales > Akkermansiaceae > Oceaniferula. The sequence goes on from CAZOWD010000325.1 coordinate 635, forward strand.
TTGGGTCACCGTTTGCGTGGTAACCACCGTGCTGACGATCATTGAAATGAAAGACTGGTTTATCGCGTTAACCGGAAAATTTTCTGATGACGAGTTTATCATTCTCGCAAAATTTCTCACGATCAGCGGGATCATCCTCCCCCTTCTACCTCAGCACAACATCTCACCCGCCATCCCAATCTCTCCTTTTAAATTTTGGATGGTTGTCGTGGTGGTGTCTGCCGTTTCTTACCTCAGCTACTTGCTGAAAAAATTTGTTTTCCCCAATATGGGCATGCTGGTGACTGGATTTATCGGAGGGCTTTACAGTAGCACAGCGACCACCGTGGTTTTAGCGAGAAAAAGTCATCAACCCGATAGCTCACCCGAGCAAACTTCCGCTGCCATTTTATTAGCTACGGGCATGATGTTCATTCGTATCTACGCCTTGGCGCTCATCTTCAACCTAGCCCTCGCCCGAGCCTTACTCATCCCCTTTCTCATTCTCACTGTCCTCACCCTTTTTCTAGCTTGGGGAATCATTAAGTTTTTCTCCCACACCCATCAAAAAACTCCATTGACGGAGTCTCAAAATAAAAACCCGCTCGAATTCAAAACAGCTTTAATTTTTGCGGCACTTTTTGTTCTTTTTGCAGGTATCACCCACTGGGTGCTGGGCTCATTCGGATCTCAAGGATTAAACATCTTAGCGCTTGTTGTCGGCGTTACAGACATCGACCCATTCCTCATGAGCTTGTTCACGGGAAACTACCCCATCGATATCGAAAGCATTGCCCGGGCCACCCTCATCGCCATCTTCAGCAACAACCTCATCAAACTCACCTACGCCATCAGCTTAGGCTCCCCCAAAATCCGCCGACTCGTCATCTCTGG